>JAUWXI010000065.1 GCA_030616435.1 Candidatus Parcubacteria bacterium
TTCTGCATTGTTGTAGCCTTAGTAATTAGCTTGTTATTGCCTCCGAAGTGGGAAGTTGATGCCCTAATACAGCCTAGTAAATTTCTTAAACAGACCAAAAAAGGGAAATTTAAAGATGTTTTACTAATCGACTTTAAACAAATAGCAGGACAGATTGATGGAGGTTTTTATAATAATTTAATTGCCTCTGAATTAAATATGGATATAAGAAAATTACCTAAATTTAAAACAGAAAATCTTAAAGATACAAATCTGGTGCGGGTTTCCATAAGAGAAAAAGATGTTGAAAAAGCAAAGTTATTTCTAAATTCACTTCTCAAGCATTTAAAAGAAGAACTCGATGAGAAAGCAAAAATTGAACTACAAGGAATTAAAACTAAGTTGAATTCAGATAAAAAAGAAAATTCAAGAATAGAGCAAGAAATTAAGGCATATTATAAAAACGAGCTCAATAGTATTAGACAAAGAAAAGAATATATTGAAAAAGAGATTGGTATCTTAATGAAAAGAACTGAGAAGCTAGAAAAAGAAGAACGTTTGAGTTTAAAGGAAAAAAAAGGTAGCGAATTTGAATATTTAACAACATTAGTTGAGTTACTAAAAAATACAATAAAGGCTGAAGAAAATATAAAATTAGAATTAAAAGATAAAAAAAATACATCTCATAAGTTAAAAAAAAGAATTCATGATTTAGATGAAAGAAGAAAGAGAATATATTACGCTCAGATCATTAAAGAACCCAATTCTTCCCTTTCTCCAGCCTCTCCGCAAAAGTTAACAAACGTCTTGATTGCCGGTATATTGGGTCTACTAATTTTTGGCATGCTCGCCTTCTTACTGGAATACATTGAAAAACAAAAATTAAAGTTGAAAAAATAGAACACCGACATGCAAAAACGGCAGCTTCTTATAAACGCAATTATGTCAATAGTACGGACTATTGTAATTGGTTTAGTTTTTTTTATACTTTACCGATTTCTACTAAACACTATAGGCGTTGAACATTTAGGAATCTGGTCGCTAGTTCTGGCAATTACCTCAGTGACTCAAATTGCAAATTTTGGGCTTGGAGGGAGTGTCGTAAAATTTGTAGCAAAATATGTTGCTAGAGAAGAAAGCAAGAAGGTCTCTGGAATAATTCAAACTGCAACTATTTCTGTCGGTGCGTTTGTAGGTCTCATTTTATTAATTTGCTATCCTATTGCAAAGCTGGTGCTTAGGTTAGTTATACCGAATGAATCTTTTCCGCTTGCACTTTCTATTTTACCTTATGCCTTTATAGCATTATGGATTATGGTCATCACCAGCATTTTTCAAGCTGGTCTTGATGGATATCAGCGCATCGATCTCCGAAGCGTTCTTTTGATGGGAGGAGCAATCCTTCATCTGCTTCTTTGTTTCATACTTGCTCCAACATACGGATTAGTGGGAGTAGCTTATGCGAGAGTTATCCAGAACATTACAATACTATTCAGTAGCTGGTTTTTACTTAAAAGATGTCTTCCCCTGCTCCCCATTTTTCCCTTCAGATGGAAAAAAGATTTATTTAAGGAAATAATTGGCTATGGCATGAATTATCAGGTGATATCCATAACCTCTATGTTCTATGACCCCCTTACAAAAGCTCTACTGAGCAAATTTGGAGGACTCTCTATGGTTGGATATTTTGAAATGGCAAGCAAGATGATTCAACAGCTTCGTTTGCTTATTGTCTCAGCTAATCAGGTGCTTTTCCCAGCTTATGCAAACTTGAAGGAGAAGATACCAGAGAAGATACAATCCGTTTATATAACTTCTTATCAATTAGT
>JAUWXI010000071.1 GCA_030616435.1 Candidatus Parcubacteria bacterium
ATAAAGAAAATAGAAACAAAAGAGAGAAATGAAGATTTTCAGAATCGTTTCCCAGGAAATGTCTAATGTGTTTTTTTCGTTCATAGTTTCAATAACTGTTGGAATTTTGTTTTATCCTTAAAAGGGCCTATTAAAGCCAAATTCAGTTTTTCTGGCTGAAAAATCTCTTTGGCTAATTCTTGAACATCCTCTGCTCCAACTGCATCGATCTTTGAAAAGACTTGTTCTGGAGTCAAAACTTTATTTTCCAAAAGCTCTTGCATTCCATAAAAAGAAGCCTGGGCATCTGAAGATTCTAACTTTAAGGTCAAAATCCCTTTTAAATATTCCTTTGCTTTTTGGATCTCTGATTTTTCTATTTTTCTATTTTTCATGACCTTGTATTCTTTTAAAATTGCAGTCATGGCCTTTTCTACTCTCCTATTATCTATACCTGCTGAGGTAACTAAATAGCCAGTATCAGTGTAGGTCTGAGAAGAAGTGCTAACATAATAGGCAAGCCCCTTTCCTCTGATTAAAATAAATAGACGAGAACTCATCATTCCTCCCAAGATCGTAGCTAATACCGCCTGAATATATTTTTTTGGATGAAGTAAGTCATATCCTCTCACTCCCAGACAAAGATGGGTCTGATCGGTTTTTTTAAAGTGAATTAAAGTCCGGGGACGATCCTGCCTCTCAATCACCTCCAATTTTACTTTGGGCTTGCTTATTCTTGTTTTTTTAAAACATTCTTTAACCTTTTTTTCTACTAAATTTGATTTTATATCCCCGGCCACACAGATAATGGTGTTTTTAGCACTATAATGATTTCTCAAATAATTTAAGAAATTCTTTCTTTTAAGTCCTTTTATATTCTCCTTTTCTCCCAAAACCATCCAGCCTGCCGGTTGATTCCCATAAAGTAATTTCTCCCACAAGCGCCAAACATAGCCTCTTGGCATATCCAAATACATGTTTATCTCTTCAATTATCACGCCTTTCTCTTTTTCAATTTCTTTTTCTTCTATTTTTGAATTTAAAAACACATCAGAAACCCAATCTAAAGCCAAATCAAAATGTCTAGAATTCACCTTGGCCCAATAGCCAGTATATTCTTTGCCGGTAAAAGCATTATACTCTCCTCCTACCCTATCTAAAGTTTCAGCAATTTTCAATTGATTTGGCCTTTTCTTTGTCCCCTTAAAAAACATGTGTTCCAAAAAGTGAGAAATTCCATTTTCTTCCTCTTTTTCATATTTTGATCCAGTCCCTACTAAAACCAAAAGTGTCACAGCTTTTGTCCCTTCCATTGGAACAGTAATAATTCTTAGATCATTCCTTAAAATTGTTTTTCTATACATAATCTCATTATACCCCTAGGGATAATTTTCGCTACACTCAAATTATAATCTAAAATTCGCCTAAAACAAAGTTCCCCACCAAATTTGGTGGGGTAGCAAAACAAAATCTACCTCCTATTCAATTATTTCCCGTGTAATTCCTCTTTCCAGAGATAGGCGTACTTTACATTTACCTTGTATTCTGCAATCCTGCCATCTTTAATATCCACTGTCTGACCAATGATCTTAACTCCAGAAACTTCCTGCTTTTGCCGACAAATCTCTTTCACTGCCTCTTTTAGAGCTTCATCGAA
>JAUWXI010000013.1 GCA_030616435.1 Candidatus Parcubacteria bacterium
ATCCTCAAAAATCTGGCTCATTCCAATTTTTTTTCCTAAAATGAATTTCATGATAGATAATACTAATCTATGAATGGAAAAACTGGGCTAGTGCCCAGTTTTCTGGAGACTAGTCTAATATGTTTTAAACTTAAATTTTTATGAAACGATTTCCCAAAGAAAGTTTTATGTCCATTGATAACAAATTTTTAGGTAAAGTATAAATTTGAACTATCCCGGGCATTCGGACTTCGTGAGTCAAAGATGAACAAGCGTTATTCAAATATTACATTTTTATTTCAATATCAACACCAGCTGGCAAGTTTATATTCATTAAGGCTTCGATCAACTTCTGGGTCGGATTTAAAATATCTATCAGTCTTTTGTGAATTCTTGTCTCAAACTGTTCCCTTGAATCCTCGTGAATAAAAGGGGATCTTTTTACAGTATATTTGTGAATTTCAGTGGGTAGAGGAACGGGACCTAAAATTTCAACACCATGTCTAAAGGCAGTCTCTACAATCTGCTTGGCGCATTTATCCAGGACTTTATGATCGTAGGCCTTTAGCCTTGCTCGAAGTCTTGATTTAACAGGCTTTTCTTCTTTTTTTTTTGCCATTACCCTACTTAATAATCTTCGTCACAACCCCGGCTCCAACAGTCTTTCCACCTTCTCTAATAGCAAAGTTTTGCTTTTCTTCTAAAGCTATTTGAGCAATAAGTTTTATCTTTAGATTTACGGTATCCCCGGGCATTACCATTTCTGTTCCTTCAGGAAGAGTAACTTCTCCTGTCACATCGGTTGTCCTGAAATAAAACTGGGGTTTGTAACCAGCGAAGAAAGGAGTGTGACGTCCTCCCTCCTCTTTGCTTAAAACATAAATCTTACCTTCAAATTCTGCGTGAGGAGTAATAGAGCCTGGTTTCGCCAAAACCTGTCCTCTTTGAATCTCCTCCTTTTTAATCCCTCTGAGTAAAACTCCAACGTTATCTCCCGCTCTTCCCTCTTTTAAGATTTTCCTAAACATCTCAATGCTCACAGCCACGGTTTTGATTGTGGGTTTTAAGCCAATTAGTTCCACTTCATCTCCAGCATGGACAATACCCCGCTCAATTCTGCCTGTAGGAACTGTTCCACGCCCTGCAATTGAGAAGACATCCTCAATGGCCATTAAAAAGGGCTTGTCGATTTCTCTTTTTGGCTCAGGAATATACTCATCAACTGCTTTTATCAACTCCAAAATTGGTTTAGCTTCTTCGTCATCAAGAGATTTAATATCTAAGGCTTTTAGAGCAGAACCTCTGATGATTGGGGTTTTATCCCCGGGAAAACCATATTTTTTCAAAAGCTCTCTTATTTCCTCTTCAACCAAATCTATCATTTCAGGGTCTTCTATCATGTCGGTCTTGTTCAGAAAAACAACAAGAGAAGGAAGACCTACCTGGCGAGCTAACAAAACATGCTCCCTGGTCTGAGGCATTGGGCCATCAGGTGCGGAAACAACAAGAATGGCTCCATCCATCTGAGCAGCTCCTGTAATCATGTTTTTAATATAGTCAGCATGACCGGGACAATCAATTAAAGCATAGTGTCTCTTTGCTGTCTCAAATTCCAAGTGAGAAATCGAGATTGTTAAACCTCTCTCCTTCTCCTCGGGAGCTGAGTCTATGTCTTCCACTGTTTTCTCATCAGCCCTCAATCCTTGAAGTTTTGAAAGCTTCAAGATAGCAGCAGAAAGGGTGGTTTTTCCATGATCAACATGGCCTATCGTTCCCACATTTATGTGGGGTTTTTCTCTCTTAAATTCTTCTTTTGGCATAGTAGTTTTATCTTATTATTTTTTTTAATTTAAGTCAACCTTTATTTTTTTATTTTGTTCTTATATTTTGTTTCTATTTTCTTTTATTTCCTCTTTCCCTCAATAATTTCTTGGGCAATACTTTCCGAGACTTTTCTGTATTCTTTAAATTCCATTGTAAATGTTCCTCTTCCTTCTGTTAAAGACCTTAAATTAGTAACGTAACCAAACATCTCAGCCAAGGGAACTTCAGCTTCAATCACTTTTAGATTCAATCTATCTTTTGTCTCTCGAACGTTTCCCCTTCTTGCATTCAAATCTCCTATTACATCCCCAAAGAATTTCTTTGGTACAATTACCTCAAGCCTCATCACAGGCTCCAAAAGTACAGGTTCAGCCCCCTTTGCTGCCTTCTGGAGGGCGGCAGAACCTGCTATTTCAAAAGCTAATTTTGAGGAGTCAACCTCATGGAAAGAACCATTAAACAGAGTTACCTTCAAATCAACCACAGGAAAGCCTGCTATTATCCCTTTCTCCATAGCTCCTTTAACACCCCTTTCCACTGAAGGGATGAATTCCTCCGGAATCACTCCTCCTTTAATCTTTTTTACAAATTCAAATCCTTCTCCTCTTTTTTTAGGTTCAATCTTTAAGAAAACATGGCCATACTGGCCTCTTCCGCCTGACTGCTTAATGTACTTTCCTTCAGCCTCCATTATTCTTAAAATTGTCTCTTTATAGGCTACCTGGGGTTTTCCAATAGAAGCTCCAACCCTGAACTCTCTCTTTAATCTATCAGTTAAGATTTCCAAATGCAACTCCCCCATTCCAGAAATTATCGTTTCCCCTGTCTCAGAATCAGTTTTTATCTTAAAGGTGGGGTCTTCTTCAGCTAATTTCTGTAAAGCCAAGCTCATTTTCTCCTGATCGAGCTTGGTCTTTGGTTCAATCCTAACTGAAATTACGGGCTCTGGAAATCCAATCTTTTCAAGAACAATAGGGTTGGATAAATCACAAAGCGTATGACCTGTTGAAGTGGATTTGAGACCTACCGTAGCTGCGATGTCTCCTGTAAAGACCTTTTCAGTTTCTTTCCTTTCATCGGCATGCATCCTCAAAATCCTCCCTATCCTCTCTTTCTCACCTGTCGTTGAGTTTAACACATAAGAGCCTCTTGTCAAGATTCCAGAGTAGACCCTGAAATAAGACAAGGTGCCAGCATAAGGATCAGAAGCAATTTTGAAAACCAAGGCTGCAAAAGGTTCAACATCAGACGGCTTTCTCTCACTTTCCTTCCCCGTCTTAGAGTCTATTCCTTTTACAGGAGGAAGATCTAAGGGATTAGGGAAATAATAACAAATGGCATCAAGTAAAGGCTGAATCCCTTTGTTCCTTAAAGCAGCCCCACATAAAACAGGAATTAATTTGTAATCTAAAACTGCCTTTCTCAAAGCCTTTCTTAATTCCTCAATAGAAATTTCCTCTTTTTTCAAGTATTTTTCTAAAAGTTTTTCATCTTCTGCAACTATTTTTTCTATCATTTTTCCCCTCCATTCTTTAGCTTTCTTTACTAAATTTTCTGGAATTTCTTTTTCAATCACGCTCTGCCCCCAGTCACCTTCAAAATATAAGGCTTTCATTTTAAAGAGATCAATAACCCCTTCAAAATTTTCTTCCTTTCCTATAGGTAGTTCTAGGGCCACAATATTAAGAGAAAGCTTTTCCCGAATTGAATCTAAACTCCCCTCAAAAGAAGCTCCTGTCTTATCCATCTTATTGATAAAACAAATCCTTGGAACAGAAAATAGGTCTGCTTGGCGCCAGACTGTTTCTGACTGAGGTTCAACTCCAGCTACTCCATCAAAAACAACCACAACCCCATCCAACACCCTTAAAGATCTCTGAACTTCAGCTGTAAAGTCAATGTGACCTGGGGTATCAATGATATTTATCCGGTATTCTTCATCTTTTGGACGCCAGGAGCAAGTTGTGGCAGCTGCAGTAATGGTAATTCCTCGCTCCCTTTCCTGAGCCATCCAGTCCATTATTGCTTCCCCGTTATGAACTTCTCCTATCTTATGAGAAATTCCAGTGTAAAAAAGAACCCGTTCAGTAACGGTTGTCTTCCCAGCATCAATGTGAGCAATGATCCCTATATTACGAACTCTGTCTAAAGGATATCTGGACATATATGTAATTTACCAAGCAAAATGGGCGAAAGCTCTGTTGGCCTCTGCCATTCTATGAATATCTCTCTTTTTCTTCACAGCTGCTCCTTTGTTTTCTGCAGCATCCATTAATTCCCCAGCTAACTTTTCTTTCATGGGTCTACCTTTTTTTGACTTAGCAGCCGTAATAATCCAACGCATAGCCAGGCTCTCTTTTCTTACTGGCCTCACTTGAATTGGAACCTGATAAGTTGCTCCTCCGACTCTCCTTGGCCTCACCTCCATAAGAGGACCCACATTTTGTAAAGCCAAACTAAAAATCTTAAGAGGATCCTTTTTCGTCTCCTTCTTGATAATACCAAAAGCCTCGTAAAGAATCCTTCTAGCCAATTCCTTTTTCCCCTTCCTCATTATATGATTAATAAACTTTGAAACCTGTAAATCTTGATAAAGGGGGTCAGGTTTTATCTTTTGCCATTTTTTCTTTTTTTTCTTTGCCATACTGGGTTAACCTAAAATTAAAAGTGAAATTAACAAATTTTCCTGTTTGCTGTTTTTACTCTGCCTTCTTTGTTCCATATTTTGACCTTTGTCTTTTTCTGCCTTCAACCCCTGTAGTATCAAGTGTTCCCCTCACTATATGATACCTGATACCCGGTACATCTCTTACTCTTCCCCCTCTTACAAGAACAATAGAGTGCTCTTGAAGCTCATGACCTTCCCCTGGAATATAGGCTGTAATTTCCTTCCCGTTAGAAAGTCTAACTCTTGCTACTTTTCTTAAAGCAGAGTTTGGTTTCTTGGGCGAAACAGTAAAGACTTTTAAACAAACTCCTCTTTTGAAAGAAGAAGAATAAAGGCTTTTACGATTCTTCAATCTATTGAAACCAAACTTCAAAGCCGGCCTTTTAGTTCTCTTTTTAGACTTCTTTCTTCTTTTTTTGATTAATTGGTGAATAGTAGGCATGATTGTTTTGTTTTTTTCTCTTTTGCAGGCTTACTCAGAATCAAAAATGAGTAAGCGGAATGCTTACAGGTTAAACTTAACAAATAAATTTTAAAATGTCAATAACTTAAAACAATATGAAAGCCTGGCCTGTGATTAGCTGATACAGAAAAGAAATTAAGGGATCAAGTAGATTAATGCCAAAGAATAGAAACAAGAGTAAGAGTAAGGTTCCATACTGACGTAAAAACTTTTTTACTTGATAAGCCCTTTCTGGTAAAAGGTTAAAAAGAATATGGGAGCCATCTAAAGGAGGAATGGGAATTAAATTAAATATTGCCAATAAAAGATTATAACCAATAATAAGGCTAAAAAGGGGCAAAAGTGCAGAAAGTAAGGGAAAAAATCTGACCAAACTTCCAAAAAATAAGGCAATGAAAAAATTTGCACCAGGACCAGCAATAGCTACCTTTATATTGTCCCATTTTGGGTTCTTAAAGTTATAAGGGTTTATAGGAACAGGCTTTGCCCAACCAATTATAAATGGACTTCTTATAATAACCAGAAACAAGGGTAAGATAATTGAACCAAAAGGATCTAAATGCTTTACTGGATTTAAAGTCAGTCTGCCAGCATACTTTGCTGTAGGGTCACCCAGATAATAAGCTACTTGTCCATGAGAGACCTCATGAATTGCTATTGAAAAAAGAAGAATAATTAGAGAAAAAATGATAATTAGCATATAACCAATTATACATCATCTGCTCCCCCTTCTCAATTACCCTCTTTTTTGATAAAATAATAATATGCCAAGACAATGCATCATTTGTGGTAAAAAAGGAAGATTGGTCTGGAGACTAAAAAAACTCTACTCAAGATATAATCCGACAGTAAAGAGAAGGCAAAAAGTAAATTTGCAGCAAGTTAGGATTCCCAAAGATATAAAAAAAGAACCTTTCAGAAAGTTTGCTGGAAAGCGGATTTTAATGTGCACAAAATGTAGAAAAACGATATTGAAGAGAAAGTAACGGGGTGTAGTATAACGGTTATTATGCAGGGCTGGGGGTCCTGTGACCCGGGTCCAACTCCCGGCGCCCCGACCAAAAATACTTGTCTTCAAACTAAAAACCGCGTTTAACGCGGTTTTTAGTGGTCCCACCTTGCCCTAGAAACATTCCGGAAAAGAAATCAAGTGGGTATCCGCATTCAGCTGCCACGGCGGCTGAAAATATAGAATTCCCTCAGAAATTACTTTTGTTCCCAGAGTTACTAGAAGGAAGACAGGACCATCTTCATTGTAGCTCTTCCAAAAATCCATGTCAATACCTATTAATCTTCAATCTCTATTTTTAAATTATTGCCATCACTAATAACTTTTATATCTCCTTTTTTGTCCGTTCTTAAAACATTTATATCAAACTTTTCTAATCTCTGCAAAACCTCTTTTGTTGGATGGCCGTATGGATTTTCCCCAACCTGAATGACAGCTAATTGAGGGAAAACTGCCTCTAAAAATTCTTCACTACTCGAATACTTTGAACCATGATGAGCAACTTTCAAGACATTTGAGCTCAAATCAATTCCTTTCTCAATAAGCTCTTTTTCGATCGAGCTTGAAATATCGCCTGTAAATAAAAAAGAGTTTTTTCCGAAACTTAAATGAGAAACAATTGAAGTATCGTTAATGTTTTTAATCTCTTGACCAGCCAAGTCTTCAAAAGGAAAAAGGATTTTAAGAGAAACACTCCCTGCTCTAATATTAATTCCCTTTTTAACTAAAACAATTCTTGCTTTTTCTTCTTCTAACAACTTAAGCCATTCCTCAAAGCCTGCTGTTTTATTCTCTACTCCTGTCCACAAAATCTGCTCAACTTCATAATCCCTTAAAACAAAAAGAAGGCCTGCAAAATGATCCTTTTGAGGATGGGTTAAAATCACAAGGTCCAAAGATCTATCAAAAAAGGGAAGCTCTTTTCCTAATTTTTCCAAAATTTTTGAGTTTGCTCCCCCGTCAATCAAAACCTGATGGCGCTCTGGAGTTTCAATAAAGATGGCATCGCCCTGCCCCACATCAAAAAAACAAACTTCCAAAACCTTGGGTTTGGAAAATTCAAAGACAGCAACCCAGGCTAAAATATTAGCAAAAAACAAAAAACCCAAGAGGAAAAGAGCAAACTTTTTAGCTCTCGAAATCATCCAGCTAAATTATGAACCCCCTACTAGCTCTTTATGAATTTGAACATCTTTGTCTTGCAGACAGGACAGGTGCCAGTCAAAGCTTTTCTCTTTGTCCCTCCCTTTCCCTTAATGACAATCTCCTTCTCATTTTCCATCTCTCTCTTTTGTCTACATTTTACACAATATGCTTGTGCCATAAATAATACTAATTTTTATGCGAACTTAATAATTTAATGCGAATATATTGATTCGCACAGTATCGACCTTTATCCACAGCTTTATTTTACCTTAATTTAACCTAAAAAGCCAGTCAAGTCCTTTAATAAGCTCAGGGTAAAGTCCTTAAAATCTCAAGAGGGCTATTTCTTATTTCAATTTCTTTAAAATTACACCTACAGCTTCTTTTGAATTAATTTTCTCTGTATTAATCAAAATATCAGGATTTTCAGGTTCTTCCATTTGATGGAAAATTATGTGAACTGCTTTTTCTGGAATTTGAGGCTTCCTTTCTTTATTCCTTTTCAAACAAGTTTTCAGGGAACATTTCAAATAAATTAGCAAAACATTTTCTCTTCCTGTTTTTTTGAAAACCTGATCTCTCCATTTTCTCTTATAAAATGTTGCATCAAGCAAAATAAAATCTGTCTTCCCTAAATTTTTTTCCAAAAAATTTAAGGCCTTCTCATAAACTCTACTCTTTACTTTATCTGAGACAAAGACTTTAACTCGCCCTTCCTTTTTAAGTTCTTTTGTCAAAAGCTCAGCTATTGTTGATTTTCCAGAGCCAGGGACTCCACAAAAAACTATTATCATATTATTCAAGTTCTAAAATCCTCTTTAATTCTGAAAGAGTGGTTTTAAAATTAACATTGGAAGCTCCTGCTGCAGCCCATAAAGGTTGCTTAGGATTAAATCCTTTAATAATAATCGTTTTTAAAGGTTTTTTGTGGCCAAAGGGAGGAACACCACCAATTGAATGACCGGTGATCTCTTTTATCTCATCTGCTGTTGCCATCCGAATTTCTTTTTTACCCAATTTTCTTTTTAAATACCCAAAACTCAATCTCTTATCACCAGGACAAAGGCAAATAAAAAAATCTGAGTCAGCTTTAATAACCAAAGATTTGACAATGTTAGAGACCGAAACGCCATGAACCTCAGCTGCCTCTTTAGCTGTCAAGGTCGATCTTTCAGATTTTACAAGTTTAATATCCAAATTATGTTCTTTTAAAAACTTTTTAAAAAGCTTAACACTCATCTCTACCAAATTCCTCAAACTAGTTCCTTTAGTGATTTGTACTTTAAGCCGTGGGCTTTGGCAACTGCTTCAAAAGTAATAAATCCTTCATAAACATTCACCCCTTTTGCCAAAGCTGGATCTTTCTTTACGGCCTCAATA
Organism: Candidatus Parcubacteria bacterium; assembly: GCA_030616435.1. GTDB lineage: Bacteria > Patescibacteriota > Minisyncoccia > Minisyncoccales > JAUWXI01 > JAUWXI01. The sequence goes on from JAUWXI010000013.1 coordinate 8,470, forward strand.
AAACCTGAGTTTGCCAACTCCAGAACATAGGATAAGGTGGTATTGGTTAAACTAATAGTCGAAGTTCGAGGAACAGCTCCCGGCATATTGGTAACACAATAATGAATCACCCCTTCTTCAATAAAAACTGGATTTTCATGGGTAGTGGGACGGGAAGTCTCAATGCAGCCTCCCTGGTCAATGGCTACATCAACAATTACGCTTTTGGGTTGCATTTCTTTTATCATCTCTCTGGTAACAACTTTCGGGGTTTTAGCTCCCGGAACTAACACTGCTCCTATTAAAACATCAGCTTTTCTCAAAACCTTTTTAATGTTTTTTGGATTTGAAATTAATGTTTTGAGATTTTCATTAAAAATTTTTTCTAATCCTTTGAGTTTTTCGATGTTTATATCCAAAGCTGTCACTTTAGCCCCCATTTCCAGCGCCATCTCAGTAGCACTCTTACCAACATTGCCAGCCCCAATAATAACGACATTACAAGGTTCAACCCCAGTTACTTTTCCTAAAAGCTTTCCTTTTCCTCCTTGTGGTTTTTGTAAAAAGTAGGCTGCTATTTGAGGAGCCATTTTGCCTGCCACTTCACTCATTGGTTTCAATAAAGGTAATGTGCCATCTTTCAATTGAACAGTCTCATAGGCTATAGCTGTCACCTTCTTTTTGACCAGCTCTAGGGTTAGCTCTTTTAATCGAGGATGAGCCAGATGTAAATAGGTAAACAATAAAAGATGGGGTCTGAAGAACTGATACTCATTTTGTAATGGTTCCTTGATTTTTACGATCAAATCTGCTTTCCAAACTTCTTGTTGTGAAACAATTTTTGCTCCTGCTCTTTTGTATTCTTCATTCAAAAAACCACTTCCCTTGCCAGCTCCCTTTTCAACTAATATCTCATGGCCAGCTTTTTTCAAAGCATTGACTCCAGCTGGTATCATCCCTACCCGATTTTCACCAATTTTTATCTCTTTTGGTATACCAATAATCATTTTCGATATTTTTTGTAAATTTTCATAACAATTTAACTCTTTTTCTTCCAAAATCTGGCAATTAAAAAGCCTGTAATAAAACCTCCGATGTGGGCAAAATAAGCTATCCCTCCCAAATTTGCATATCCTAAACTTCCAAGACCAGATAAGGCTTGGAATAAAAACCAATATCCCAGCATAAAAAAGGCAGGAAGAGTAATAACTCGATAAAAAAGGAAAGAAGGAACCAAAACTTTGACTCTTGCCCGAGGGAAAAAATAAAGATAAGCTCCCATTAGGCCAGCAATGGCTCCTGAAGCACCGAGATTTGGAATTTGAGAACTGGGATTTAAAAGAAGTTGACCCAAAGAACCAAAAATTCCACAACCAAGATAAAAAAGTGAAAA
>JAUWXI010000028.1 GCA_030616435.1 Candidatus Parcubacteria bacterium
CCAATGATTCATCAGAAAAATTATGATTTTAGTTTTAGTGGCTTGAAAACTGCAGTTTTGTACGACTTTAAAAAAAGAAGCTCAAAGGAAAGAAAATCAAAACAATATATCAGGGAAATGGCAGCTGAGATTCAACAGGCAATCATTGATGTTTTGATTGAAAAAACTATCAGGACAACAAAAGAAAACAAAGCAAAAACCATAATTTTGGGTGGAGGAGTAGCCGCTAATAAGGAATTGAGAAAACAACTAAGAGAAAAAATCGAAAAAGAGTTACCTAACACCCATTACCTAAAACCTAATCTCTCTTTTTGTACCGACAACGCAGCAATGATAGGAGTAACAGCCTTTTATCATTTAAATAAGAAAAGAAGTTGGCAAAAAATCAGAGCTAATGCTAATCTAAAATTATGAAACTTCCAAAAAGATATAATCCAAAAACAGTAGAGGAAAAGATTTACAAATTCTGGGAAAAGGGAGGTTTTTTTACGCCTCAAGTTCCTCGGGGCAAGCTCCTCAAAGTTTCTAAGCAAAAGCTATTTGTTATTACCCTTCCCCCACCCAATGTTACAGGAGGCCTTCACGCAGGCCATGCTTTATATACGATTGAAGATATCCTGGCTCGCTATTATCGAATGAAAGGTTGCCCCACCTTGTTTTTGCCGGGATTTGATCATGCTTCTATTGCCGTTGAATATCTGCTTTCTAAGCAGTTAGCTAAAGAAGGAAAAACTAAAAAAGGAATCGGGCGAAGAGAATTTTTAAAGAGAGCAGAAAAATTTGCCAATGAATCTCGCGACTACATTCGCGAACAATTAAAGAGATTAGGCTATTCTTTAGATTGGACCAGAGAAGTTTATACTATGGATAAGGCGAGGTCTGAGGCAGTAAAAGAGGCTTTCAAGCGTCTTCATAAAAAGGGTTTAATTTATCAAGGGGAACGTATTATTAACTGGTGTCCTTGCTGTCAGACTGTTATTTCTGATTTAGAAAACGAATACAAAGAGAAAAAAGGAAAGCTTTGGTACATAAAATATCCTCTCAAAAGCAAAGAGCAGAAGAGGAAAAGTGTAAAATACATCACTGTGGCAACAACAAGGCCAGAAACTATGCTCGGTGATACGGCAGTGGCTGTTCATCCTGACAACAAACGTTATAAAGATTTAATTAGAAAGGTTGCCATTTTACCCTTGATGAATCGAGAGATTCCTATTATCAGCGATAAGGCCGTGGATCCAGAATTCGGTACCGGAGCAGTCAAGATCACTCCAGCTCATGACCCGACAGATTTTGAAATCGGAAAAAGACACAACCTTCCAATCATCCAAGTAATAGGTTTTGACAAGAAAATGACTAAGGAAGCGGGTAAATATGCTAGTTTGGATACTTTGGATGCTAGAAAGCAAATCGTAGCTGACCTTAAAAAATTAGGATTAATTGAGAAAATTGAAGACTATATTCACACGGTTGGCCATTGCCAGAGATGTGAAAGTATTACAGAACCCCTTGTTTCTAAACAATGGTTTGTCAAGACAAAACCTTTAGCAAAAGAAGCTATTGAGGTTGTAAAAAAGGGAAAAATTAAAATTATTCCCAGGCGCTTTGAGAAAGTATATTTTTACTGGTTAGAGAATATCAGAGATTGGTGCATCTCCCGTCAGCTCTGGTGGGGCCATAAAATCCCTCTAAAAGGAGTTGATGATGTTTTGGATACCTGGTTTTCCTCTGCTCTCTGGCCAATTTCCGTCTTTGGCTGGCCAAAAAAGACTAAGGATTTTGAATATTTCTATCCCACTTCTGTTCGGGAAACAGGTTATGATATCTTGTTTTTCTGGGTTGCTAAAGAGATTATGATGTGTTTAGAAATGACCGGACAAATTCCTTTCAAAATAGTCTATTTACACGGATTAGTCAGAGATGAAAAAGGCCGGAAGTTCAGTAAAACTGCAGATATCGGCTTTGATCCCTTAGAAATGATTGAAAAATATGGTGCAGATAGTTTAAGGATGGCTCTGATAATAGGGAATCCTCCAGGAAATGACCTTAAAATCGGTGAAGAGAAAATTATCACTTATCGCAACTTTGCAAATAAAATCTGGAATGCTTCGAGGTTTGTTCTCTCAAATTTCTCACCTCTCACCTCTCAGCTCTCACCTCAACATCCTGATGATAAATGGATCTTAAAAGAATTAGATAAAACAACAAGGAGAGTTACCAATTTTATTGAAAAATATCGCTTTGATTTGGCAGCCAAAGAAATCTATCAATTTTTCTGGCACAAGTTCTGTGACAAATATATTGAAATGAGTAAAAAAAGAAGGGAAGAAGCCTTGCCTGTTTTATTAAAAGTTTTAAAAACAAGTCTTATCTTATTACATCCTTTTATACCTTTTATCACTGAGGAAATCTATCAAAAATTACCAGTAAAAGACAAGAAGAGTTTAATGATAGAAGAATGGCCAAAATAAGAACCTTTCGCCTACGGCTCAAGAACCTTGCTTCTTTCGGAAATAAAATATGTTTTATCTTCTTTACATCATTTTTGGTTTAGCCCCTAGTATAATTTGGCTTCTTTTTTACTTGAGGAAGGATGTTCATCCTGAGCCAAAAAGAAAGGTTTTAAAAGTATTCCTTTTTGGAGCTTTGGCAACCTTTCCTGCTCTCTTTATAGAAAGGGGTAGCCAAGTCTTCTTTCAAAGCCTCCAAATTCCTTTTGCAAAAATTCTCTATATTTTTTTAGGAGTAGCTCTCTGTGAAGAAACTTTAAAATATCTTGTAGTTAGACAGGTAATTTTAGCTGACCCAGAATTTGATGAGCCAGTAGATTCAATGCTCTATATGATAATTTCAGCCCTGGGATTTGCTGCTTTAGAAAACATCTTCCTTTTATCTAAATCTTCCCTGATTTTTGAGGCTTTCATTATTAGTGTTTTAAGGTTTTTGGGAGCTACTTTTTTGCATGCCCTATGTTCAGGAGTAGCAGGCTTCTTCTTGGCTTATTCTTTCTTTAAGACGAAAAACAGAGGAGAGTTATTGATCATTGGGTTGGGGATAAGTACCTGCTTGCATGGATTTTATAATTTCTCTATAATAGAAATAGGAGCTAAGGAAGGGTTTATTGTGCCGATAATAATCTTAACTGGCTTGGCTTTACTTGGATTAGCTTTACTTGTCTCCCGAGGTTTCAAAAAATTAAAAGAAATAGCAAGGGAGTAAAAAATATGGCTTTTTTTAAAAAATTAAAAAATAAAATAAGGACTGGTCTTGGCAATATTGGAAAGAATCTTGATTTTCCGCTCCGCTCGGAATCAGAAGAAAAAGCTCGAGTAGGAAAAAAGAAGTTAGAAGAAAAGAAAACAAAAAAAGAATGGTTTGAACCTGAGGGGAAGTTGGCTATTGATGTTTATAAGACGGATGGAGAAATTGTAATCGAAGCTCCTGTTGCTGGAGTAAAAGCAGAAAACCTCCACATCTCCTTAAAAGGCGATGTGGTGAGAATAAAAGGGTACAGGGAAAGACCCTCAGAGGTGGAAAAGAAAGATTACTTTTTACAAGAGTGTTATTGGGGAAAGTTCTCCAGGGAGATCATCTTGCCAGAAGAAACAGACCCTAGCAGAGCTGAGGCTTTTATAAGAGAAGGAATTTTAACAATTAAAACTCCAAAAATCCATAGAGAAAAAGAAAGGGTAGTGAAAATTAAAGAAGAGAAAGAATAGAGAAGTAAATAATAAATTGAAAAAAGCCGTTTAGGACCGGCTTTTTTTGTTTAGGCGAGGTGAGCCCTGAATCTCAAAACCCTTATTCCACACTTCTAAAATAGTGTCGGAGGAGAGATTCGAACTCTCATGGGTTTCCCCACTGGGCCCTAAACCCAGCGCGTTTTCCAGTTCCGCCACTCCGACAAAAGTGGAGGAATAAAAAATCTCTCCACCTCAAAACAAAATTTAATAGCGTAGATGCCGAAGAGATAGATATAATACTTTCTCAAAATGCTCTTACGACCCAGGAGCTATCATATATTTCACAATCGCTGGAACAGCTCTAGACAAAAGGGCAATCGCTAACCCTATAGCTGCATATATTATACGATTCCTGCCTGCCTTGTATTTGTCTTCCGCCCCCGCTGATGTCAAAAGTTCAAATCCTCCCCACAATACAAAAATTACCACCAAAGCTATCAAAATAGTAAATAACCAGTCAGTTACATAATAGATAGTACTTATCAAACAACATAATCCACAAAGTTCGTTTGTATAAGGACAGTCTTCTCCTGATTTTGGACAACCACTTATCTCTGGATCTCTTCTTATGATACATGAGTCAGGAACTTCTTCTACAGCTAAAACCATCTGTGGTAAAACTATTCCCATCACTAAACATCCTAAAAGTAAAGCAGTGAAAACCTTTTTTAACATATTATTTCATCTTAAAAATTAAAGACTTCGACCTTTATTTATTTTCCCCCTAAAACATGTCTTATTATAGCAACAAGACCTCTAGCAAACAAAATAATAGCAAAACCTATTACAGTCCACTTAATTATATCTAGGGCTGTTTTAACTTTTTTAGGATCTCCTGCTGCAGTAAGCCAATAAAACCCGGCAATAATTACCATTAGAGGAACAATAGCTAAAGATATCCCAAAAATGAAATCGATAAGTGAACCTATTAATGCCTCAAAACTACAAGCTTTTAAAGGATTTTTAATACAAACTGCATCTGAAGGACAAACATACTGACATTTACCCTCTTCATCCTTCACCCACCCACCACCGTTGTCCCTTATTACGTCCGCCCTCACTTCACCAAGAGCTCCTAAGAACAAGAAACCAACTAAGATTAAAATTAAAAACTTCAGGATATTTTTCTTCATAAATATCTATATCTTTTCAAAAATTAAACCATAATGATAAATTCCGGCCTTGAATTCTTTTTTCAATTTTAAACCCGAATCTTTGGCAATTTCCTTTACTTCTTTTTTTGAAACCTTACCTGTTTTAGGTCCTAATTTAGCTTCTATTAACCAATCAACTATCAAAATTTTTCCCCCACTTTTTAAAGCCCTTTTAGCTTCACCAATTATAACATCTTTTTTCTCAATCTGAAAGAGGACATTGGGAATCAAAACTAAATCTAAAAAACTATCTGGCAAGGAAGAACCTTTGGGTTTCTCAAGATCACAGAGTTTAGTCTCAACATTAAAAACATTCTCAACCACTACCCGAGTTTCTAAGGCAGAAAGTTTTTCTGGTTGAATATCCAAGGCAAAAACTTTTCCCTCCTCTAATCTTTTAG
>JAUWXI010000011.1 GCA_030616435.1 Candidatus Parcubacteria bacterium
CAAAGAGGCAAAAGAGGAGTTAAAGGAAATTGTTGATTTTCTGAAAAACCCAAGAAAGTTTTTGGAGATGGGGGCAAGAATTCCAAGAGGAGTTTTATTGATGGGCCCTCCGGGAACAGGAAAAACACTCTTGGCAAGAGCCGTCGCAACTGAGGCCAATGTTCCTTTCTTTTCCATCTCTGGCTCAGAATTCGTAGAATTGTTCGTCGGAGTGGGTTCAGCAAGGGTCCGGGATTTATTTGCTACTGCAAAAAAGGCTAGTAGAGCTATTATTTTCATTGATGAGCTAGATGCTATAGGCAGATTAAGAGGAGCAGGAATTGGAGGAGGACACGATGAAAGAGAACAAACCTTAAACCAAATTTTAGTAGAAATGGATGGCTTTGAGAGAGAGTCGGGTGTCATCGTTGTGTCGGCAACCAACAGGCCTGATATCCTGGATCCTGCTCTCTTAAGACCGGGACGATTTGATAGAAGAGTAATCTTAGATTTACCGGATATCAAAGATAGAGAAGAAATCTTAAAAATTCATTCCAGAGAAAAACCTTTAGCCCCAGATATAAATCTAAGAGAGATTGCAGAGCGTACTCCTGGATTTTCAGGAGCAGATTTAGCAAATTTGACCAATGAAGCAGCAATCTTGGCTGCTAGAAGAAACAAAAAAAAGATTTATCAAGAAGAACTCCTGGAATCAATAGAGAAGGTTTTATTAGGTCCTGAAAGAAAAAGCCACATTCTATCTAAAAAAGAAAAAGAATTTGCCGCCTATCATGAAGCAGGCCATGCCTTGGTAACTGCCTCCCTCCCTCAAGCTGAAACAGTAAGAAAAATTTCAATCGTTGCCCGGGGCGCTGCAGCAGGCTACACCCTTAAGATGCCAAAAGAAGAAAGGAGAATTAAAAGAAGATCAGAATTTTTGGCTGAATTGACAGTTTTGCTTGCAGGATTCTGTGCCGAAAAACTGAAGTTTAAAGAAATTACAACTGGAGCAGCTAATGATTTAAAAAGGGCTTCAGAATTAGCAAGAAAGCTGGTCAAAGAGTATGGAATGTCTTCTTTGGGACCTATTGCCTGGGGTGAAAAAGAAGAATTGGTTTTTTTAGGAAGAGAAATCTCAGAACAAAGAAATTATTCAGAAAGAATGGCAGAAAAAATTGACAAAGAGGTTTCACACTTTATAAAAGACGCGGAAAACCAGGCAACGAAGATTCTGAAAAAAAGGAGAAAAACTTTAGATAAGTTAGCAAAAGTTCTCATTAAAAAAGAAACAATCGAGAGAGAAGAATTTGAAAAAATCGTCGGAAAGAGTTAAAATCCAATAGAAGGGCGCATAGCTCAGTCGGTTAGAGCGCGACTCTTATAAAGTCGAGGTTTCCCTGGTTCGAGTCCAGGTGCGCCCACAAGAGGGCGGTTAGCTCAGTTTGGTTAGAGCGTCGCATTGACATTGCGGAGGTCACAGGTTCAAGTCCTGTACCGCCCACAGTCGAATGAAATTAAAAATCCTTTTTGAAGATGGGAATGTAATAGCAGTGGAGAAGTCCTCCGGAATTGAAGTCTATGATTTGATAAAAAATTTTTTAGAAAGATTTCCAAATTTAAAAACTGCAGGTGTTGCTCCTAGATACGGTTTAATTCACAGATTAGATAAGGAAACTTCAGGAATAATTTTAATAGCGAAAAACAATAAAAGCTTAAAATTTTTTCAAAGACAGTTTAAAGAAAGGGAAGTTTTAAAAAAATATCTTGCCTTAGTTATCGGAAGAGTAAAAAGCAAAAGAGGAGAAATTGAAACCTTAATCGGTCGTTCAGAAAAAGATAGAAAAAAACAGAAAGCATTTTTACCCCTATCACCAGAAGCTGAAAGAAAAGGCAAAAGATGGGCAAAAACTTTTTTTAAAGTCAAGAAAAAATTTAAAAATTACACTTTATTGGAAGTAATTCCTGAAACTGGAAGACGCCATCAAATAAGAGCACACTTGGCCTTTATTCATCATCCTGTAGCAGGAGATAAGCTCTATGGATTTAAAAACCAACCCTGCCCTGAAAGCTTAAAAAGACTGTTTTTACACGCAACTTATCTAAAAGTAAAAAATCCTGAAGGTGAATTTATAGAGATGGAAAGCGATTTAGCCAAAGATTTAAAAGAAGTTTTAAAAAGTTTAAAATGGATAAAATAATGCAAGAATTTACAAAAGAGCAAAAAAAGAAATTACCCGAAATCAGACCCGGGGATACGGTTAGAATTTTTGAAAAAATAAAAGAAGGAGAAAAAGAAAGAATAAGGACCTTTGAAGGAGTTGTTTTAGCAAGAAAACATAGAAAAGAAATTGGAGCAACAATCACCGTAAGAAGGGTAGTTAAGGGTGTTGGAGTAGAAAGGATTTTACCTTTGCATTCCCCTATTATTGAGAAAATAGAAGTGGTAAGGAAAGGCAGAGTAAGAAGAGCAAAATTATATTATTTAAGAACAGCCAAGGGAAAAAAAGCAAGAATAAAAGAAAGAAAGTGAGCGGACGTGGCGCAACTGGATAGACGCACAGGACTGAGACTCCTGGGAGATTTTTCTCCATGTGGGTTCGAGTCCCACCGTCCGCACACGGGCAATTAGCTCAGCTGGAAGAGCGCGTCGTTTACATCGACGAGGTCGCAGGTCCGAGTCCTGCATTGCCCACAACTGTTGGAACGAATGCTAAAATTTGATAAAATATAGTCGGGGAAAAGCCGCGGTAGCTCAGTGGTAGAGCATACGGTTGAAAACCGTAGGGTCGCCAGTTCAATTCTGGCCCGCGGCACCAGCGGGTGTAGTACAACGGTTAGTACACGACTTTGCCAAAGTCGAGAAGAGGGTTCGATCCCCTTCACCCGCTCCACACAACCCCTTGACAAGGTTTTTTAAAAGAGTACAATGATAAAATCCCCTTTTAGGGGATTTTAAAATGAGTACTGATTCAAACAAACCTCCGCCTCTCGGAGGGCTGAAGAAAAATCTCTTAATTTTACTAGTGTTTTTGCTTTTGGTAGCCTTTCCTTTTTTTGAACCTGCAGAAGGGGAGGTTAAAATTGAATTCTCGGATATTAAAGAAGAACCCGAAGAAACTCCTTTAATTTTACAAGAAAACAGTCTTCTAAATTTGTGCTCTCCTTCAACTCCAGAAAGACAAGTTCCAAAGAAAAAATGGGTTATTATCACAGGGTATTCTAGTACAAAAGACCAGTGTGATGAGGATCCCTGGACTACAGCTTCTGGTAGCCCCGTTGGAAAAGGAATAATAGCTACCAACTTTTTACCATTTGAAACCAAAATTAAAATCCCTGAAATTTACGGGGAAGAAATATTTGTTGTAAAAGATAGAATGAACCCAAGAACAAGAGATCATATTGACATTTGGTTTCCCTCAAGATGGCAGGCTCTAAATTTTGGTGCTCAAAGAACATATATTGAGATTTTAGAAGGATAAAAAACTAAACCGTAATTTAAACAAGATTTACTGGGGCTCAACCCTTGTTTTTCTATTTTAGAAATTCTTTTAGAGAAACGATTTTAGCCTCTTTTTTGTTTCGTTCTTTGACTTCAACACCCCTCTCTTTCAGGGATTCTTCGCTTACTACTAACCTAGTAGGAATTCCAATCAAGTCAGCTACAGCTAATTTTTCTCCTGCTGAAACATCTACCCTATCATCATACAAAACCTCAATCCTTTTCTCTTGGAGTCCTTCGTAAAGGTCTTTTGTCTTCTTTACCACTTTTGGATTCTCTATGTTGATAGCCAAAAGATGGATTTGATAGGGAGCTACAGCTTTAGGCCAGATAATTCCCTTGTCATCGTGATGAACCTCAACAATAGCTGCCATTAGTCTTCCCAAGCCAATCCCATAACAACCCATCCAAATGGGTTTTTGTTTTCCTTTAGCATCAGTAAAAGTGGCGCCCATTTTTTCAGAATATTCTGTTCCCAAATTAAAGATGTGGCCTATCTCTATAGCAGAAATTTCTTCAAGGTTTGCCTTTTTACATTGAGGACAGACCTGGCCTGCAGCTATTTCCTCTACTCCCTTAGTGACAGCGAATCTACAGTCTTTACAAAAAAGAATCTTATCTTCACCGGCAGGAGATGGTACTTGAAATTCGTAAGTAGTTGTACCCCCGATTGCGCCACCTGAAGCCATAGAAGGTATCGCTGCAAGGCGGCAGCATTTAAAAATCTTGTGATAGGCATCTTTTATTTTTTCAAAATAATTAACTAAATCATCTTCAGTTTCATGAAAACTATAGAGGTCTTTCATTACAAATTCCTTAACTCTTAAAAGACCTCCTGTAGCTCGCATTTCATTACGGAATTTGTTTTGAATTTGATAAAGAGCTAAGGGAAGATCGCGATAAGATTGAATAAAGCGCCGAGCTAAGTCTGTTATTACCTCCTCGTGAGTAGGGCCCAAAGCTAATTCTCTACCATGCCGGTCTTTAAATTTAAAAAGAGGCGGCTCCATTGTATTCCAACGTTCAGTTTCTAACCATTGTTCTTTTTTCTGTAAAGTAGGCAGAAAGACCTCGTGGGCACCAATGTTATTCATTTCTTCCCGGATAATAGCCTCAATTTTCCGATGAACCCGCCATCCCAAAGGCAAAAAACTAAAAACCCCAGCCATTAACTGGTCAATAAAACCTGCTTTTACTAACAACTTATGACTTTCAGCCTCAGCCCCAGTCGGCACCTCTTTAATTGTCTTTCCAAAAAGTTTTGAGTAACGCATAAAAATAGTGCCGCGGGTGGGACTCGAACCCACATGGAGTAAACTCCACTTGATTTTAAGTCAAGTCTGTAAACCAATTCCAGCACCGCGGCATTTGAGGCCGGGACGGGAATCGAACCCGTGTTGATAGTTTTGCAGACTATCGCCTAATCCACTTGGCTACCCGGCCTAATCCATTTTACCAATTTTTCTCTTAAAATTAAAGACCCGTCTTTCTCTTCTCTTCCTTGTAAATTATCAAGGTGTCTCCTTTTTCTATCCTCACGTTTCCCTCATATAATATCCCACATTCATCCCCCTTAACTAATCTATCAACATCCTTTTTGTTTTTTTGTAAATTAATCAATTTTCCTTTGCCTATTTTCTCGTCTTCCTCGCCTCGCTTCGCGGGTGAAGCGGGTCTTAAAACTTCAATCAAAGTTCCTTTTGTTACTTCCCCTGTTGTGATCTTTCCTCCAACTATCTGACGATTTTTTTTAGTAAGAAAAATCACCAAAACCTTTACCTGTCCTAAATCCTCTCTGACAAGTTGGGGCTCAACCATTCTCTTCATTAGATTTCTGACATCTTCAACTAAATCGTAAATTAAATCAAAACAGATTATTCTAACTCCTCTTTCTTTGACCAACCTTAAGATCTGCTTTCCTGCTTTCACTCTAAATCCTATTATCTGAGCTCCGGCTGCCTCAGCAAACTCAATATCTTTTATTCCCACATCTCCTACTCCTATTTTCAAAATTCCCAATTGAATTTTCTCTTGGGGTAGTTCTTGTAAAACCTTTTCAATAGGCTCAATTGAGCCTTGAACATCTGTCTTCAAAATTAAGTTCAAAACTTTTTTTCCAGGCTCTTTGGTAGGAGGAGTAGGTAAACGTCTTTCTTTTAGCTCAATCTGGCTTTTAGCTTCCTCTAAAGTAGAAAAAGTTTTAAATTTTTCTCCAATGCCCGGGACTTCATTAAAACCCAAAGCAATCAATGGCATTCCTGGTCTTCCTTCAAGAATCTCTTTTCCCTGAAAATTTTCCAGCCTTTTTATCTTGCCAAAAGTCAAGGAGGTTCCAACAATATCGCCCTTTTTCAAAATCCCTTGTTCCAAAAGTAAAGTAGCTGTAGGCCCCCTTTTTGAATCCAAATAAGATTCTATTATCACTCCAACAGCAGGCTTTGTAATATCAGCTTTTAACTCTTCCATCTCAGCAACCAACAAGATTAAATCCAAAAGTTCTTCAATCCCTTCGCCTGTCACAGCTGAAACATTTACTGAAGGAATCTTTCCTCCCAAGGACTCAGTTAAAACCTTTTGCTCAGCCAATTCTCTCTTTACCTTTGCAGGGTTGGCAGTAGACTTATCTATCTTATTTATAGCAACTATCATTGGCATCTCAGCCTTCAGAATTTGAGAAATTGCTTCTTTTGTCTGAGCCTGAACTCCTTCGTCTGCAGCGACAACTAAAATGGCAATATCTGCCACTTTTGCTCCCCGAGCCCTCATGGCAGAAAATGCCTCGTGGCCTGGAGTATCAATAAAAGTAATTTTCTTCCCTTTTTCTTCAACTTCATAGGCTCCAATATGCTGGGTAATTCCTCCTGTTTCTTTTTCTGTAATTTTAAAATCCCTTATTTTTGAAAGAATCGAACTTTTTCCATGATCTATATGGCCTACCAAAACAACAACTGGTTGGCGAGTTATTAAATTCCCTTTTTTCATAAAAATTTTTTAACATTTCATTGCTCGTTGGATTGCCTTTGTTTCTTCCTCAGATAAAGAATATTCTGATTCTCCTTTTTTTATTGGTTTGGCAAAAACCCTATTTCCTTCCCGGCTATAAAGACTGGTAATTACCAGGCCGTTATCATTTCCATCAAGCAGGGCTATTGAGAAACTTTGGTCACCTCCAACCTCAGAAAAAGGATTAAACCTCACTATTCCCAACTTCTGAACTGAAAATTTGCTTTCTTTTCTTAAATCCTCCAGTCTTTCTGATAAATTTCCAAATTTTTTCTCTAAATTCTTAAAACGCTTTAGAAGTTGCTTAAAATTCTCTGGCCCTTTTTTCCTTTTTTTAAAAAAATTAAACATAGAAATTTAAAAAGCAATGAGTAGCAGAGCGCGAGTCAGCTACCTTAAATTCCAATTGGCGGTGGGTGTAGGACTCGAACCTACAAGGGAAAATTCCCACGGCATTTCGAGTGCCGCGCAATGCCATTCTGCCAACCCACCTTGTGGACCTGACCGGATTTGAACCGGTGACCTCACGCATGCCATGCGCGCGCTCTAAACCAGCTGAGCTACAGGCCCAGTGCCCCTGGTGCGACTCGAACGCACAATCTTGACCTTAGGAGTGTCCTGCTCTATCCAATTGAGCTACAGGGGCTATATCAAAATAATACCAAAAAATTGCTCTTTTTACAAGAGAAATTCCATGTTAATATAACTAACATGGCAAAAGAAAAAATCACAGAGATTGTAAAAAATGTTTTGCCAGCTGTAGTAACTATCACCATTTCAAAATATTTGACAATTTATAAAAGGCAGCCTTTGGGCTTTCCTTTTTCTGGTTTTGAGGAGTTTTTCCTTATCCCGAAAAGGAGAAAAAAGGTAAAAATTGGAGGGGGTTCAGGCTTCATTGTCGACAAAAATGGACTAATTTTAACTAATCGCCATGTGGTGGCTGATCCTGAAGCAGAATATGTAGTCATTTTAAATGATGACAGAAAATTTAAGGCAAGGATTCTGGCTCGAGACCCAATCAATGATGTGGCAGTTTTGAAAATTGATGCTAAAAATCTGCCAATAGTTAAATTAGGAGATTCTTCAAAATTGGAATTAGGACAAAAAGCAATTGCCATTGGAAACGTCTTAGGAGCTTTTAGAAACACTGTATCTGTTGGAGTAGTTTCAGGCCTTTCAAGGGAAATTACAGCCGGCGATCCCTTAAGCAGGACAAAAACAAGATTAAGGGGTTTAATTCAAACTGATGCTGCTGTCAATCCCGGAAATTCTGGAGGTCCTTTGCTCGACATCGAAGGAAAGGCAATTGGAATCAATGTAGCGGTGGTCTTTTTAGCTGAAAATATTGGATTTGCCTTGCCTATAAAAACAGCTAAAAAGGCTTTAAAAGAAGTGAAAAAATATGGAAGAATTAGAAGACCTTTCCTTGGAGTAAGATATGTTCCAATAACAAAAGCTTTGAAAGAAAGACATAATCTTCCTGTCGATTCTGGGGCCCTGGTCATTCCAGAACCTTATCCTGGAGGAGAAGCTGTAGTAAAAAACAGTCCAGCTGAAAAAGCAGGAATTAGAAAACTTGATATAATTTTACAAGTAGGGAAAGAAAAGATTTCTCTGAAAAATCCTTTAGAAGAGAGTTTGCAGAAATTCAAAGTGGGAAGTGAAATCTCAATAAAAATTTTAAGAGAAGGAAAAGAGAGGAAATTAAAAGTAAAATTAGGAGAAAGAGAATAAATAGTAAATGGTAAATGATAAAAACAGCCTTTAGGCTGTTTTTTTTGGTTGGGTGGCCTAGCGGATTTGAACCGCCGTCTAGGACTCCACAGATCCTCGTGTTAAACCACTACACTAAGGCCACCGTGTGTCCCCGGCGCGAGTCGAACGCACATAGCCAGCTTAGAAGGCTGGTGTTCTTTCCATTGAACTACGGGGACTTTAAGCTGTAAACATTATACAATAGAAAATTTATTCGGTCAATTTATATCTGAAAAGGTCAAGATAGCTTTTTAATTCTGTTTCCTCAAATCTTCTTTCCTTTTCGTCCAAAATTTCTAAAAATTTCTGGCAAAGTTCTTCTCTAAATTCCAAAGGTTCTTCTTCAAAAGGAGTTAATCTGCTTTCAAATAAAAGAGAAAACCGGTAAAAAATGAAAGCCCCAAAAAGCAAAACAAGAAAAATCAAAACAAAAAAGGTAAAAAGGGGCTTTTCAGCTAAAATTTCTGGCAACCTTTTAAAAAACAATTTTATTCTTTTAAGATTTATCTTCTTTATCATAACGCTTTATACTTCATATTTACTTCGTAAATGCCTTTATCAAAAGAAAGCTTTGAACATCCCCTAGAGAAAATTCTTTGAATCCTTCTTTTTTAATCTCTCTTTCTCCAAGCCTTTTTAAATTTAGATTAACTATTTGAATCAAATAGGGCGCAGATTCTAATTTTTCCAAGAACTTTGAAAAATTTTTGAAGGGACCTGCTATCTCGATTTGAAAAGATAAACTGGGCCAAGGAACCTGTTCTTTTCCAGGCCCTAAAGAGGTAATTTTGAAATAGACTTTTGATTTCACAGCCTGTTCTTCCAAAAAATTAATAAAGCCAAGAGGATTTTCAGAATCAATAAAAAGATTCTCCATTTTTTCAAAATTCTCTTCATGTTCTACGAAAATATTTTTCATTTCCTCGATATCTTCTTTTCTTTCAACAAGCAAAGCTTGCTGTTTCTTTATTGAAATTAGTTCTTCGAATTTTCTCTTAACCTCTTGAAAAAGAGGGTAAATTAAAAGGAAAATCAAAAGAACAGAAAGGACAAGAAATGAAGCCTCGGCAAAACGAATTTCTCTTTTTGGATTTATTTTTCTTTCCATTGAAAACTTAAATGAAAATCAATGTCTCTTGGCTCTACCCAGTTTGAGGGAGGAAAATTGAATTCCATTATCTCTTCTTTTTCTTCAAAATTCTTTTTCAGCTCAAACAAAACTTCTCTTGTTGGAGCAAAGCCTGTAAGGGAAAATTGTTTTTTATCTTCTTGATAGAAAAATGAAGTTAAATAAGTGCCTTCTGGTAAAAGCTGGTTAATCTCTTCAAAAACATCTGTCAGAAAAATTTGGTCTTCAAAAAAGGAATCCAACTTGGAAAGGTTTGAATTAAAAAAGGTAGTCTTTTCTCTCAAAGCCTGAGCCTCAGAAGTTTCAATTTCTTTTCGTTTGAGAACGAACCTTTCTCTTTCAGAATCTGCCTGGCTAGAAACAAAAATTTTGAGAGAAAGAAGGAATGAGCTCAAAAAAGCAAGAAATATTAAAAAGAGAGTTCCCAAAATCAAAACTATTTTAAAACGTTTTTTAAAAATCAGGGTTTCTCTTTCTTCTGGGGGTAGTAAATTAATCATACTTCTCTTGTTCCTTTCAAAGCCAGGCCTAAAGCAGTAGCAAAAGACAATGATTCTTTAAAAGGCAATTGGGGTACTTCTTTTTTACCTTCTGGTAAAATGTTAATCCAGGGATTAGCTAATGTCGTTGGGGTTTTAAGTTCTGAAGAAAAAAACTGATCCAAGGCCTTCAAATTAGCTCCTCCTCCACACAAAACTATTTTCTCTATTCCTTTTCCGCTAGAAGGCAGATGTTCACGAGAAATATGGGATTGGTAGTAATCTATTCTCTTTTTGATCTCTTCTGTAAAATCGGTCAAGATAGCAATGAAGGCCTTAAAAAATCTCTCTTCTCTTTTAATCTTTTTCTCAAAAACGTCTTCTTCTTTACCTTTTAATTCAACCTTTTTTGGCCCCAACAATCCATATTTTAGTTTGAGGGCTTCAGCCTCTTTCAAGTTTAATCTCAAGTTTTTAGCTATTGCCCTGGTAAATTCTTCTGAAGCAATAGGAATCGAAGAGGTAAATCTAATGGAACGTCCCGAAAAGACAATAAAACTTGTCCTGGTAGCTCCAATATCAAGTAAAAGCAGAGGAAAAGTGGAAACCTGGTCTTTTACCAAAGCTCGGGCTGTAGCCTGGGATTCAATTTCCAGAGCCAAGGGAACCAAGCCTGCCTTTTTCAAACAGAAGACATAAGGATCAACTGTAGTTTTCGGTATAGCAGCAATCAAAACATCCAAATGATCAAGATGACCAGAAACAGGTTTTACTATTCTCGAATCTAAATAGACCTGATTTATGGGAAAAGGAATATAATTTTCTGCCTCAAACTTTGCAGCTTCTTTCACCTCCTCCTCTTTTAAAAGAGGTAATTGTATAACCTGCAAAAAGGTCTTTTCTTCTGGTAAGGAGGCAACAACATATTTTGTATCCAAGGGTTTTCCTTTAACTCCTGAAATTGAGCTTTTAATAATATCAATTAAAGCATCCTGATTTTTGATCTCCCCTTTTTCAATAATGCCAGGCGTGATCTCCTTTCTTAAAAATGAAACTAAGGTAAAACCTCTTTTGTTTTTCTCTAATTTTACCAGCTTCAAAGAAAGATCAGAGATATCTAAGGCGAAAGCTTTAGGTTTTAGTGTTAAAAAATTCATTGCTTATCGTTTAAACTTAATACGATTCTTCCCAGTGTTCAATACTTACTAGTGGAGAATATATCTGGTTTTCTAAGACATTACGAATTACTGTGTCGTTTAAAGTAATATTAATTTCTTCCAGGTCCTCGAATCTAACTTTTTTTGCCATGATTCCGCCTGTCAGCGTTAAAGTATTTGGGGTTTTCATTTTTTTGAATTTTATCTCTTTGCCGGCGTACAAAAGTCCGGTGATGGTAGAAGAAAAAGTATGTTCACCAAATTCTATTTTGCGTTTAGCTAAAAGGCCTGTAGCTGGTCCTCCTTCTAAATCCGGATTATCATTGTTAATTATTATCTGATTATCTCCCGTATACTCCTGCTCCTGTCCCTTTTTTTTCCAATCTTTGTGCTTACCAATTTCAATATTTTTCTCAGCTACCAATACTCCATTATTAATGACAAGAGTTATGCCTCCCCTCAGCCGAACGGAACCCTTAACATAAGTAATAGCATCATTTAAAGTTAGTGCCTCCCCCCGCTCCAATGCTGTCCATAACATATCTTCAAATACTTCTTCTGTATAGACTACATCAGCTTGACTTTTATAGGAATTTTCACCTTTATCAAAATCAACCATTGGCATGTCAATTGAAGCTGGAGGAGGAGGATA
>JAUWXI010000073.1 GCA_030616435.1 Candidatus Parcubacteria bacterium
TGGTCAATTTCGATATCTCCTTTCGCTTTAATCTTTAAATCAAAAAGGCCATGCTTGGCAAAATTATCTAAAAGATGACTTAAAAAATGGACAGGAATTGAAATATTAGTCTTTCCTTTTCCGTCTAAATTTAATTCTATTTTTATATCAGTTTCTTTTGTTTTTCTCTGAAAAGAAGTTTTTCTCGGCATATTGTTATTGTACGCTTTTATTTTTAAAAAATGAAGGGGTTGACTAATTTTAGAAAAAATGTTTTTATAAATCTAGCAAATCCTATGTGAAGGAGGACAAGGATGTTTCCAATAAAAGGATTTTTGATTGATAGAGATGGAGTACTTACTATCACTGACGGGGTAATCCCCTGGGAACATGACTTAGGTCGCCGCCAACTATACAAATACGTCAAGATGTCAAACCAGGACAGATTTCCTAAAATAGGAATCTGTACCGGCAGAGAATACGGCTCTGCAGAATCAATTCTGTTCGATATTGGCATCCCTAACTGGTGGTCGATTATTGAAAGTGGGGTTTTCCTTTTTAACCGTTATATCAAACAGCTCTTAGAGAACCCGGCCCTGACTAAGGAAGTAAAAGAAGCTTTCCAGGAAATTTCCCAGCGCCGAATTCCACCAATCCTCGCCCAATACCCAAATGATCTATTTCTCTATCCTGGGAATCAAATCTGTGTAGCAATCGAACTTACCGAAAGCTCCCAAATAACCATTGAGCAGGCCAGCCAGATGATTGAAGAACAGGTCAAGGATCTTGTCCAGGCCCAATTGGTCACTATCCACCACTCTTCTATTGCAGTAGATCTCAGCCCAGCCAACATTGATAAGGCCTCGGGGGTAAAGTTTCTCTGTGAGGTAGAAGGGGTAGAAGCAGAAGAGCTTTTTGGCATTGGAGATTCTCCAGGAGACTTCCCCATGTTCAGCGCTGTGGGACAAATCGGCTGCCCAGCTAATGCTACTTCCGAGTGCAAAGAAGTGGTAGCGCAAAGAGGAGGGATTATTTCTAACAAGCCATACGCCGCTGGGGTAGTAGATATTCTCTATCAAGTAACCGGAGTTAGGCCCGCCTAACTCCTTTTTTTTATATAATGGTAAAGCTCTTCAATTCCTTTCCCCCGTTTTAAAACATAATCTCTGAAATATCTTTTTTCTGTTTTAGTTTTTGAACTGAAATATTTAACTACCCCCCACCAAAACATAACTAAAATGTTGGTTAAAGCTCCGCAATATATTTTGTAATCATCCAAATCTTTTTTGTATATTTTTTTTGCCTTTTTCAATATCTCCTTAAAAATTTCGGGTTTTATTGGATTTTTTTGGAAAAGATTTCCCCCAAAAATAATTCCCAAATCATAATGGAGGCCATCTCTAATATTTAATCCAGCGTATTCAAAATCCAAAAGATAAACCTTGCCATCTTTTCCTAACCTCAAATTTTCAAAAATGAGGTCGTTATGAGTGGAGAGCTTTCCCCTAAAGGTTAACTTTTCTTTCATCGCCTTCTCAATCTTTTCTATTCTTTCAATTTTCTTTCTCCCGAGAATTTTTTTTAGCGGATATTTTTTGGCCTTATTTTTGTATTTTAAAATTTCGTCTCGAAAAACATCGTAAGGATT
>JAUWXI010000012.1 GCA_030616435.1 Candidatus Parcubacteria bacterium
AGACCAATATCTGCTATCATTCCTCCTTCAAAGCGAGACCTTAACCTTTCTGTCAGAGAGGGGATTACTTTGGGAGGGGAATCAGAAGAGATAATAATTTGTTTATTTTGATCATATAAGACATTAAAAGTGTGAAAGAACTCTTCTTGGGTCTTTTCTGCTCCGGCCATAAATTGGACATCATCAACAATTAAAACATCTATCGACCGGAAATTTGACTTAAAGACCTCCATAGTTTGGTTTCTGATAGAAGTTACCATTTCTGAGATGAACCTTTCTGTCGGGATATATCTGATTTTTCTTTCTGGGAAGTTTTTGATAATCTCGTTTCCAATTGCTTCCAATAAATGGGTTTTCCCTAAGCCTACTCCTCCATAAACAAAAAGAGGGTTATAGACTTTTCCAGGATTTTTTGCCACTGCCCAGGCAGCAGCTTGAGGTAATTCATTAAATGGTCCTACAATGAAATTTTCAAAAGTGTACCTAGGATTTAGGCCTGTTTCTCTATCGACTTTAAACTCTTCAAATTCAAGTTGATCTATCTGGATTTTCTCTTTTGGTCTCTCTAAAACCTTAGGGGGTAAGCGATTAATGATATAGTTTACTTTTCTTATAGCTTTGTCTGATTCACGCAGGAATTTAAGGATAGTCTTGTTATATTTTTGCTCAAGCCACTCTTTGGCAAAGGAGTTGGGGACCTGGATGATTACTTCACTATCTTTCTTGGAGCAAATTTCAGTGTCCCTGAACCAGGTTATAAAATTGGCTTGAGAAATCTCTAATTGAATTTGGGCCAAAACGGCCTGCCAGAGTTTTTCTTTGGTCATCTTTCCTTTCTTTCAAAATATATCATATCTTAAAGAAAAGCAATGTAGGTTAAAGAAAAGAGTTTTTGTTGATAAGCTGGGGAGAAAATGGGGAAAGGTATTAAAAGCTAACAGCTAATAGAAAAGTTGAAATAAATTCTATTTAATATTATACTAACTCTATTACCTATCAGTTAATAGTTAAATCAAATGCCCAAGCGTACCTATCAACCAAAGAGAAAAAAGAGAAAAAGAACTCACGGGTTTAGAAAGAGGATGAAGAAGAAGCCGGGAAAAAAGATTTTAAACAAAAGAAGAGCAAAAGGGAGAAAGAAACTAACGGTCTGATGTTACTCAGAGCCAACAGACTTAGAAAGAAAAGGGATTTTGAAAAAGTTTTTAAGGAAGGAAGGGGATTTCAAGAAAAATTTTTGTTTTTAAAATTGAGAGAGAATGAGAAAGAAGAAACCAGGATAGGTTTTGTGATTCCCAAAAAGTATTTTAAAAAAGCTGTCTTACGGAACAAACTCAAAAGACGACTAAGAGAACAGGTTAGAAAAAAGCTACCCCAAATGAAAAAAGGATATGATATTGTGATGGTGGGGAGAGAGGGCCTGGAAAAAATGGACTTTTGGGAGACAGATGAAATGTTGGAAAGATTACTTTTTAAAGCCGGTGTTTTCACCAAGTGAAAATGGCATCAATTTTCAACACAATTTTATACAGACCCCTTTTTAATGCCTTGGTTTTGCTTTACAGGTATCTTGCTTTTCACGATTTGGGAGTAGCTATTATTCTTTTAACAATTTTTATTAGAATGTTGCTTTACCCTTTAACTGCTAATTCTTTAAAAGCCCAAAAGAAAATTTCTCAGTTGCAACCTAAAATAAAAGAGGTCCAAAAAAAATATAAAGATCCAAAAGAGAAAACAGAAAAACTTTTAGAACTTTATAAAAAAGAAAAAATAAGTCCTTTTGCTGGACTTTTACCTTTACTTCTTCAACTTCCTATTCTATTCGCCCTTTATAAGGTTTTTTGGAGAATTAAAGAAATTGATTCTTCTTTGCTCTATAGTTTTGTTCAAAACCTTAGCTCCTTTGAACCATATTTTCTTGGAATCTTGGATCTAACTACACCATACATACCCTTAGTTCTTTTAACTGCTTTTTTGCAATACTTTCAAGCGAAGGGAGCTAGGAAGGATAAAGAGATTAAAAAAGGTTCTGAAATCTCTCAAGTGATTCAAAAACAAAGCCTATATATTTTCCCTTTGCTTACCTTTTTTATCTTGTTTAAACTTCCTTCAGCTATCGCTCTTTATTTGATAACCACAACTTTATTTTCCCTGATTCAACAAAAACTTTCTTAAAACGAAACATGATTAAAAAAGAAGATTTAGAAAAAATTAAAGAAGAAACAAAAAGATTTTTTGAAAAAATGGGTTTTGAGGCAGAATTTGAATTTCTACCTCAAAAAGAAGAAGCCCTTTTAATAAGGGTGGAAATGGAAGACCCTCAACCTTTGATTGGCAAAGGAGGACAGACATTAGTTAAGGTCCAAAGGCTTCTGGGAGTGATTTTAAAAAGAAAAATTAAGGAAGATTTTTTTATTGATCTTGATATTAATAATTACAAGGCAAGAAAGATAGAATTTTTAAAAGAATTGGCTCAAAAGACAGCAGACCAAGTTGCTCTGACAAAAGAAGAAAAGGCTTTAAATTCTATGCCAGCTTATGAAAGAAGAATCATTCATCTGGAATTAGCAGAAAGAGATGATGTTACTACAGAAAGCATAGGAGAAGAACCCGAAAGAAGAGTGATTATAAGACCTTATCCTTAAATTAGATATTTGAGCGGTGGCTTATAGGTAATAACAATTTAAAAAGGAGTTCAACTCCTTTTTAAGATTTCCTCTATCTTTAAGAAATTTTTACCTTGTCGGTAAAATAATAAAAGAAGAAAGACAGTCTTGGCAACGTAGGTAACCAAGGATACAACAGCAACGTCCCATGGGGTTGTCTCTGAAATTTGAATCACTTCTGTAGAAAACTTCGCATTCTCCCTCAAAATTATCACCGTCAAAGAGTATTGCAATATAGTGTCCGTCGATAATTATTGAAGTGATACCATTTTGCCCTATTGTACAGCCCCGGATGTTATCAATTCCCTCTTCGTCTGCCACATTTTTAACCCTCATTATCTTATTATAGGGCCCGTAACAATCCTCATCATCTCTTTGGGCATCGGGTTCGTTACAGAGCCAGACTCCTTCACCGGTTCTTTCTGTTGCTCCTGATCGGGGGAATATGGTTACTGAAGAGGTTCCACTCTTAATTATATGACTTCTTCCAGTAAAGGAATTGTCATCTTTTTCCAAATTGGGGTCTGAATCTGTAAAAACTTCACAAGTCCCAGAGAAGCCAGCATGTTCATGTAAAACTACTCCATATTTGCTAGAGGTATAATAAGTACAAATGTATTCATCTCCTCTTTTAATAAAACTACCACCTCCCCAAGCTCGTCTTCGATCGTCACACAGCATTTCCGCCTCCTCTCTTGTTATCTCTGATGTTTTCCATACTATTGAACTTGTAGGATGTTTGATTCTGAGCCCTTTTACATTGTTATTAAAAGGGCTTTCCAAAAGAGCGGTATCAGCAGGAAGATATTTTTCTTCTCCTTTGCATATAAATTTTCCTGTTTCTTTTTCATATTCATAAGTATCGGTACAGAGATAAACTCCCGGAAATTGCCAGAAAAATTGTATAGATTTTTTTTCAATTCTGTCGTAGCACCCTGGAATGCTGCTACTGACCCGAAGTTCATTACCGCCATAGTTTTTTTTATCGAAAAGAACAACTTCGAGCTCACCGGGTCTTGAGATAAATTTAAAGGATCTTGCTACGAAGTCCGTCTCTCCGTCTGCCATTTTACCAAAATCAGGGGTATCTCGGGTGATGGTTCTTTCTTCGCCTTTACAGCTTGCTTCACTATAAAGGAGAATTCCTCCTACAGCTTCTATTCCGGCATGAGGGATTACTAATTGGGGATTAATTGTATTTGAAATTAACCAGGAAGAGAAGATAATGAGTAGTGCAAAGATACTGGCGAAAATCTGACTTTTAGCTTCTTTCATTCTTTCTGGACTTCCAGCAGAAGTTAGATAGGTAATTCCTCCCCAGACTAATGAACCGAAAGTAATTAAACCTGCTATCGATAAAACAAAACCAAAAATATATTTTATGTATTCTGCAAGTTCTGTTTTTATTGTTACAGGTCTTATAGCTCCAGGGATTTCAGGATATCTTACTTCAAGCTTTCTTTGAGCAAAACAAAAATTACTTGGGAGAAGGATTAAAAGTATCAGAAAGATGATAATTTTTTGATTTTTCATAGCGAAGTTCTTATATTTTTTTATTCTACTTTTATCATACCACAACAGTAGTAATCTTCAGCACAGGGAGGAGGAGGATAAGGAACAGCTTCTTTTTCTATCACTTTTGCTTCACAATAAATGCTACCATAACATCCTTCTTGCAATTCCTTATCTAAATAACTGTGAACAAGAATTCTCCCACTTAAAACGGTTTGACAGCTGAGAAAAAACTTTCCTGCGATTTCTCCCCTCATAAGAGCTTCGATTTCGTGAGGTCTGATTACACATTTTGCTGACCTCTCCCTTGATTTATCCAAAAATCCTTTAATCTCGGAGTGACCGTTTACATGTCTTTCCACAGGTGAGATGCATAAGTTGGCGTGTATCTTAGAGTTTTCTTCATAAAGAATTTCACACAATTCTTTAGACATCTCATCAAGATTACCACTTACTCTTGGGAGGATATTTGTCAACCAAGACGGAATAGAAACAAAAATTGCCAGTTCGTCGATAGTCTCCATCCCATACTGCTCTATATATAAAGTAATAGGCCAGAATCTACTTTCAAAGAAATCAGCTATTGCTTTAAAATTAATATCAATGATTTCAGCTTGAATCTCAATTTCATTTTGAGCAGCAATAATATCTGGCAAAGGCCAATTATCTCCTTCTTTACAACGCTTTGCCTCACATTTAAAATCAGCAACCTCACAACGTTTACAGATACGGCCTGTGAGAGCAGGACAGGGAGAAAGAAAAGGACAGGGGTCAGAATCGCAATGTTTTCCACAATCAGCAACTGGTTCCACCCCACAACATTTTTTTTCTGTTCCTTCTTCTTTTTTACAAACAGGCTCGCAATTTTTCGCCTTTAACTCTTCAATCAATTCTATCATTTGCTCGGTTGCTTCAGTTTCTTTTAAAACAGCTTTTTCTAAAAGTGCTACTTTTTCAAGTATTTCTTTTGCTACAAATTCTATCTGGTCAGTTGATTTACCAAGAGGGATTTCCAATATGTTTTCAACAAGTTCTTTCCTTTGAGTAATATAAGGGGTTTCAATCTTTTTTCCTTCTTCACAAACTATTGGCGTTTTGGTATAAGGATTTTCTAAGGCAAAAACTCCTTTTTTATTATAAGTCAAAACCAAAACTGAGAAAAGGAATAGAATTAGTATTAAAAACGAGAAGATATTTTTGAAATTATTTAACTTAACTTTTTTCATGATTATTTGGAAAAAGCATAAAAATGAGTACAGTTGAATGTTTTTACTTGTTCTACGGAATAAATTAAGTCGCCTTCTTTCCTTCCACTATCTGCAAAATATACGTAACCTTCTTCTAGCCCTCTAATGACGCTAATGTGTCCTGAACCTGTGCCATAAAAATTACCACAGCGTACCATAATTGGTTTTCCAGCCCTTATTTTTGCTTGGAGAGCATTAAAATCAAAGATCTTACTTTCTTCAAAAGAAAGTCCGTAATTGCGCCTAGCCCACAAAGCCAGACCATAAGCAGAAGAACCTTGGCCACAAATGTATTCTTTTGCCGTAAGTTTCGGAGCAATATCATCTGGCCGGACATCAAAATCAAAATACCTTAAAATCACAGTTAAACTTGTAGGACCACAGCCACAACATGCAAGTGTTCTAGGAGGAGAATAATATTCACACTTATCCATGGCTGTATCCCACCACCTAGGATCTCCTTGATAGAGAGGTATAACATCGTAAAGAATAACTGCTTCCGGGTCTTCAGGAAGAGGGGGAGGTGGAGGTGGTTCCCAGTCTTCAGGAAAAGGAGGATTGAAAGTTTCAACAGCTATACTCTCAACTATTTTTATTATTTCTTCATTTTCTTTTTCTGAAATATAAAAAGTAGCTGGGTCATCTTCAATTGCTATATCTTCCCAGGGACTGATTTTTTTTATTTCTTTGTTTTCTACACCAATAAAGGTAGCCCAATTTGTTGGTGGTAAAAGAGAATCTCTTAATAAAGCTTCAGCTAATTTTAATCTGGAATACTCATATTGAAGAACCAGACTAGCTTCTAATAATTCTTCACGCTCTTTCAAAAGTTCTTCTTTCATTAAATTGAGTTCAACTTTTTTTTCTTCAATTGCTTCTCTTAAGTTTGTGGGGAGAAAAATATCATTACCACAAAATGATGCAGATATTGGTTTATCACAAGGATCTTTTAGACATTTTCCTTTTTTACACGTGCTATCTGCAGGCTCGCAATCCTCAGTCTTTGGGCATTCACATTTCTCACTCAGTTTTTTTAAACAGTCAGCTAATTCCCTCACACTTGTGTGATCTATTTCTGTGTTCTCAGCTCCTATATACCAGACATCCTCTGCTTCGTTTTTAACTATCTCGCTTTGAGTCTTTACCTTCTCAATCAATCTACCAAGAGGAATTTCAATATAGACCGGGACTTCGCTTTCAACGGGGGGAATTTCAACAAGCTCAGGCTCTTCCATTTTAGGCTTCCCTATACTAAAAATTGTTAACTCAGGATTTACAGTGATGACGAGGATATAGGAAGTGAAAATAAGTATCAATCCTAAAATTCCAGCAGAAATCCTCTCTCTGGCGTCTTTCATTGCCGGGACATTTCCTCCAGAAATTAAGTATTTAACTCCACCAAAAATTGTGGAGCCTAAAGTAAGTAACCCTCCTATCATTAAAAAAAGATAAAAGAGATATTTTACATAAAGAGAAAGAGCTTTTTCTTTCTCAATTGTCTCTTCTTCAATTTCTTTTAAAAATTGTTGGGGAGTTGAAACTCCAGGGATTTTGGGATATTTGATTTCTAAAGCAAAAGCAAAATTGGCTGAAAATAAAAAAAACAAGAGAAATAAAATAACGATAAGAAATTTTTTTTGTCCCCTTTTACTTTTAGACATATTTTTTAAATGAAAAGTCGAATGAACCAGGTTGGAACAATATCGCTTAATACTGGAATTCGCTCAATAAGGAGGGGAATAATTTGACTGGTAAAAGGAATTTTAGCAATTAGACTTAGCATTAAACAGAAAGGTAATTCCAAGAGCAACTCAATTACTAAACTATCTAGAAGGCAAGGAGGGATAAGGAAATCAACAATTTCCATAACAAAGGCAAAAAAAATCAAAATTACTCCTCCTGGAGTAAGGAGGATATTTTTGGGAACCTTTCTAAACCATTTTCCTCCTGGTAATACTTTTTTTTCCTCAGAAACTTTCTTAGGAATTTCTTTTTGCTGAGCTTTTTCCATTTAAGTTTCTTTTAATCTTTTCCTTGCTTCTCTAATTTTAACTACTTCTTCTGGGGCAGTGGTGATTATTTGGTCTTCAGCATAAGAAGCTACAACTCTTAAGGCTATATGTTTTGTGCCGGCAAAAAATATTCCTTCTCCTACCTGGCTTTCAAGTAACCTTAATTTCTCTTCCTCTGTCAATTTAAAAGTCTTTTTCACGAAATCGATAGCAGCAGGAGACTGTTTCATTAAAAGTCCTAAAGAAGAGTTATCAATTATAGGTTTTCCATAATCTGATTTCATAAAATCAGCTACATCTTGGGTGGCTGTTGTCAAGCCCAACCAGTATTTTCTTGCTCTTTTGGCTGTTCCGTACAAAAAGGAGGCTCCATCTTCTGTTTGCATTAACCACCAGGCCTCATCCACCACTAAAATTCTCTTTTTCAACACTGAAGTGATTGTTTTCCAGATATGTCTTAAAATTATATACATTGCTATCTGTCTCAATTCTTCTTCCATGTTTCTTATTCCAAAGACTATCAGGTTTTTTTCCATGGAAACATTGGTTGGTTGATTGAAAAAGCCAGCATAAGTGCCTTTGGTAAACTTTCTTACTCTTCTGACTAAAGATTCAGCTCCTTCCATGGTTTCCAAAACCTCTTCAAAATCTGACATTAAGGGATAGGGCAATTCTTTCCCCCAAAGCAAGTGATCGGAATCTGGCGTGATGTCCTTTGCTGAATAGGTTTCTGTTAAGGCAGTGTCAATGATTGCATCTTCTTCAGCAGTTAACCCTCCCAACATTATCCTTAATAAACCTACCAAGTTGATGATGTTTGACCTCAAAACATCTTCTGGCCTTTCATCTTCTCTAACTTTTGGCAGATCAAAGGGATTAACATGATGGGGCCCAGTTAGAGAAATATTAATAAATGAACCTCCTACTGCATCTGCTAAAAACTCATATTCGTTTTCAGGATCAATAACCAGTACGTCGATCTTCTGCATCAAGGACCTTAAAATTTCTAATTTGATGGCGTACGACTTACCGCAACCGGCTTTTCCGAATAAAACCGAATTATAATTTTCCAAATTAAACCTGTCAAAAAGAACCAAAGAATTATTATGCTGATTTATTCCATACAAGATTCCCTCATTAGAACTCAAATCAAAGGAAACAAAAGGAAAGATACTGGAAAGAGGTTCAGTATTCATAGCCGTATTAATAGCAAACAGATCAAGGCCATAGGGGCCTGAGCAGATGAAGCCATCTTTTTGTCGATACAAAGCAGGTTTTATGTAAATTAGCCTTGCTTCCAAAATTGATCTCAAAATAACCTCAACATCTTCTAATTCTTTTTCTGTCTCCCCATAAATTGTAAGATAAAGCCCTAAATCAAATACTCTTTCCCGGGCACTTATGAGTTTATCCCTTAGTTCTTCCAAGTTTCTGTAAGCTGCTTCTAATTGGGGATCTCTGATTAATCCTTTCTCTTCCCTTTCTCCAATTTCTGCCTGGACCTCTGTCACCCTCTTTCTCAATTGTCTTAAAATTCTTCCTGTTTCTAAAGGATGAATAAACAAGGCAATATCCATTGGCACATCGAGATTTATTATTGGAGAAAGCCAGGCTGTACTTAAGTATTGAGGATAAGAAAAGATAAAAAATGATCGAGTTAATCTTTCCCCCAACCTTAAATGACTTCTAGTTTCCTCTATTGCCGAAGGGGCAATAATGTCTCCTATTGAGATTTTCTCTTCTCTTAAAACTTCTGGAATTTTCTCTTTTTTTAAAAATGGTATTTTCATAAAATTCCTCCTGTTAACTCAGGGGGGAACTCAGGATAGTATCCCACCTCTGCTTCCTTTGGGTGATAGAGAGCCCAAAAGAGTTCAATAATTTCAGGAGTGGTCAAGGGTACAGCTTTTGATCCACATCTTCTTAATCCTAAGGCCACAAATTGCATCCTTTGCCAGAGCTGGGTTTTACACCTTTGAAAAAGCTCTTCGGTTAAGGTAGGAATCTTGGGTTTCTTGAAGATACCTCCTTTGAGGGAGCTTTCTCCTCGGGCTTCCCAGATCGTATAGGGAACGATGACAAAAAAAGTCTTGTTCATTATTGCTCCTCCCTCAACTAAGCTCTCAACGAATTTTCTGTATTCCGTAGTTTGGATTTTCAAGAGTTCGTTTTCCTGGGCCATTTCAAGTTTCTTTAATTTTTCAATATAGCCTGTGATGTTTAATTTCCTTGATTGGATTAAAATTTCTAAGGAGAAATCCAAGGAATTCAAAAAGTTTTGGAATTGATAAATTATTGCTTTTTGTTCCTCATCTGATTTTAAGGCAAAGTTTAAAGAAGAGACCATCAAAATGCCTCTCATTGCCTTGTTTTTTAAAATTATTATTCCTTCTCTGACTTGATCAATTTGTAAGAATTCTTGAGTTGTCTTAATCATTGTTACTTCTTTGTTTCAATTTCGACTGAGAGTCTTCTTAACCTGCTTCTCTCAACTACTCTCAAGGGAGGAGTTTTCTCGACTATTTCTTCAGGCTCTTTTTTCTTAACTATCTTAGGCATCATTCTTTTCCTTTTCCAAAGATATTTTTTTTAAGAGATTAAAAAAGAGAAAAAATCCTGTAAAACGGTAGGTAAAGATATCCCTCCAATTTTTAAAAAGGCAAAAGCAAAACCTGTTACCATTAAAATTATTGAAAGGAGAATAAAAAGAAGGAAACTCATTTTGGCAATTGTGAAATAGAGAAAAAAGCAGAGAGCAGCTGCTACAGCAACAAAAATAAACTGTTTAAAAGTTAGAAACCAGACAATTTTGGCTTCTCTCTTAATAAATAATGGTACTCTATACATAATTATTCT
>JAUWXI010000072.1 GCA_030616435.1 Candidatus Parcubacteria bacterium
GGGGAAATGAGAGATCCTGAAACCATAGCTACTGCCATTGATGCAGCTGAAACCGGCCATCTTGTTTTTACTACTTTACATACCAATTCAGCTGCCCAAACCGTTCATCGGATTGTTAATAGTTTCCCTTCAGCTCAGCAAAGTCAAATCAGGGCCCAGCTTTCAGCTTCCCTTCTGGGCGTGATTTCTCAGAGATTGATTCCTAGAATAAGAGGAGGTTTAATTCCTGCCTGCGAAATAATGCTTGCTAATCCAGCGGTATCCAATCTTATCAGGGAGAATAAAATTCATGAATTAGACCTTGTTATTGAAACTTCGGCCGAACAGGGAATGATCTCTTTAAATAGGTCCTTAGCCAACCTTGTTAAAACAGAAGAAATTTCTTTGGAAAACGCTATCATTTACTCTTTGAATCCAGCTGAACTAAGAAAATTAGTCAGGTAAATATGAAATTTACTTATCATGCTAAAACAAAAGATGGGCGTTTGCATTCAGGAATCGTTGAGGCTTCTTCAAAGGAGGGTGCCTTGACTCTTTTACAAAAACATGACCTTTTTGTTACCTTTCTCGAAGAAGTAGGCAAAGAACCTTTTTACAGAAAACCCATAAGATTTTTTGAAAGAGTCACAAAAAAGGATGTGGCAATCTTTTCAATGCAGCTAGCCATTATGTTAGGATCAAAGGTTCCCCTTTCTGAAACCTTAAGTGTCTTAGCTTATCAGACAGGCAAGCAAACCTTTAAAGAAATAATCTTAAAAGTTGCTGAAGAAGTGGAGGGAGGAACTACCCTTTCCAAAGCCCTTTCTCCTTACCCCAAAATCTTTTCTCCCTTCTATATAGCCATGATAAAGTCAGGAGAGGCTTCGGGAAGACTTTCTGGGGTAATAGATGATTTAGCTACTTATTTAGAAGAAGAACAGGGGTTCTACTCAAAGATAAGAGGGGTTGTAACCTATCCTGCTTTTGTTTTCTTGATTTTTTTGGTTATTATTACATTTATGATTTTTAGTTTTATCCCTCGTCTTTCAGAGATTCTGGCTACAATGGAAACAGAAGAGGCGCTTCCTTTTGTGACAAGGTTTGTTCTTTCCCTGGCTGATTTTTTAAGGTCTTGGGGTTTAATCTTGATTGGACTTTTCTTAGTTTCTATAGTGGGAGTTATTAGGTACTACAAAACTAAAGAAGGGAAAAAATTCTTTGATAGAGTCTCCCTGAAGCTTCCTTTGATAGGAGGTCTTTTAAAGAAGATTTATCTTTCTCGCTTAACTGAAAATCTTTCTACCCTCATTTCAGGAGGGATTCCCATTTCAAAGGCTTTAGAGATTACTTCTGAAATAATAGAGAATGATGTTTATAAAAGAGAGGTTTTGGAAGTGAGGGATGGGGTAAGAAGAGGGGAGCCAATGAGTATAATTTTCCAAAGGCATCCTGAAATTTTCCCTCCTTTACTTGTGCAAATGACTTTAGTAGGAGAAAGGGCAGGAAAAGTTGATCTAACCTTAAAAGACACAGGAAAATTCTATCGAAAAGAGGTTGATAGCACCTTAGATGTTTTGGTTTCCCTTTTAGAACCCTTAATAATTGTGTTTTTAGGGGTTTTGGTAGGAGGTCTGGTCATAGCAGTTTTGTTGC
>JAUWXI010000038.1 GCA_030616435.1 Candidatus Parcubacteria bacterium
AAGGTGACTATTGAGGATGCAAAAAGGGCTGACAGAATTTTTGATATCCTAATGGGAAAAGAAGTTTTGCCTCGGAAAAAATTTATTCAAGCCCACGCAAGGAAAGTAAAGAATTTGGATATATAATTAGAAGGTAGATTAATTATGAAGATTTTAAAGGGTTTTGAACAAGGATTTAAAAGAATTATTGGTTATTTGAAGGATGTGAGGCTTGAAATGAGAAAGGTTAGCTGGCCCACCAAGCGAGAGACTTTTAGATATACTTTGATTGTCATTTTTGTCTCTCTGATTGTGGCAATATTTTTGGGAGCCTTGGATTTTATTTTCATTACATTATTAAATAGATTCGTTTTGTAATATTAGTATGGGAAGGCAAAAATTACCAAAAGAAAAAGGCTGGTATGTTTTACACACCTATTCAGGCTATGAAGACGCGGTAGCAAAAAGCCTCAAACAAAGGATTGAGTCTTTGGGTATGGAGGATAAGATTTTTAATGTCATAGTGCCAAAAGAAAGAAAGATAAAGATAAAAGATGGAAAAAGAAAGGTTGTTGAAGAAAAAATTTATCCAGGCTATATTTTAGTCCAAATGATTGTTACTGATGATTCCTGGTATGTTGTTAGAAACACCCCCAATGTTACAGGCTTTGTTGGGGCGGGAACAATTCCTGTCCCGGTTTCAGAAGAGGAGATTAAGATTTTAAAGAAAAGGATAGAGGTCAAAGAACCAAAGTATAAAATTGAATTTAAGGTTGGGGATATGGTAAAGATTACCGATGGTCCTTTTAAGGATTTTGATGGAAAGGTTTCAGAGATTGATGAGGAGAGAGGAAAAGTAAAAGTTTTGGTTAATATGTTTGGGAGAGATACACCTGTCGAATTAGACTCATTACAAATTAAGAAATTATGAAAAAAGTTAGAGCTGTTGTGAAACTCCAGATACCTGCTGCCAAGGCAACTCCCGCACCTCCTGTAGGCCCTACCTTGGCTCAGCACGGGATTAATATTGCTGAATTTTGTCAGAAGTTTAATGATGCTACCCAGAATAAAATAGGTTTTCAAGTTCCGGTTGAAATTAAAATTTTTGAAGATGGAAGTTATGAATTTAAATTAAAAAAACCTCCGGTTTCAGATTTCTTAAAAAAGGCCGTAGGTATTGAAAAAGGTTCAGGAGAACCCAAGAAAGTGAAAGTAGGAAAGATAACTAAAAAACAATTAAGAGAAATTGCCAGAGAGAAAATGGAGGATTTAAACACAGACGATATTGAAAAAGCAATGAAAATCATTGAAGGTACAGCTAAAAATATGGGTATTGAAATTGAATAAATTTGACAAAAAATTTAAAAATTTGTAAAATATAAAATAGTTCTTAAAAACATAGGAGGTAAAAATGGGAGGAGTTACGATAGCAGAAGCAATGATTGCTAACAGAAGAGCTCTTGTCATATTAGGAGCTCTGGCATTTCTTGGAGTAGTTTCGTTTTTTCTGCTAATATATTCTGAGAGGAGAAAGAGATAAAAACTCCTCCTCTATAAATTAGCCAACCGCTTTGTGGTTGGCTTATTTTTTTGTATAATAAAATAATGAAAACAAATCCTTATCTAGGAAAATTCATTGTCTTTGAGGGATTGGACGGATCAGGTCTTTCAACTCAGGCTAATCTTTTAAAAGATTTTTTATTGAAAAAAGGGTATCAGGTTATCAACACCAAAGAGCCAACTAAAGATTCTGAAGCTGGCAAGAAAATTAGGGAATTTCTCGATAAAAAAAACAAAACCTCAGCTTTCGAGCTTCAAGAACTTTTTATCCAGGATAGAAGAGAACATTTAGAAAAAGTTATAATCCCGGCCTTAAAAGAAGGGAAAATTGTAATTTCCGATCGCTATTCTTTCTCTACTTTATCTTTTGGAGCAGCCTCAGGTGTTAATCTTGAAAAACTCATAGAAATGCAAAATGATTTTCTATTACCAGATTTGACATTTTTTTTGAAGGTGTCTCCTGATATTTGTCTTTCAAGAATCAGAAAAAGAGGAAATACAAGGACTCTTTTTGAAGAAAAGAAAAAACTAGAGGAGGTTTGGAAGGTTTACGAAGCCTTACCAGATCGTTTTGATAATATTTGTATTGTTAACGGAGAGAAGTCCATTCCAGAAGTTTTTCAACAAATTCAAAGAGTAATTAATCAAGAACTATGATTTATTTTCTGAGCAAAGCGAAGAAAGCAAGGTTCTCAAGCGGAGCGAGAGATTCTTATTTTCCAGCAATAGGTTTGGAAGTTCATGTTGAATTGAATACTAAATCTAAGATGTTTTGTTCTTGCAGGAATGATTCTTTAGAGACTCATCCAAATGTCAATA
Source organism: Candidatus Parcubacteria bacterium (assembly GCA_030616435.1). Taxonomy (GTDB): domain Bacteria; phylum Patescibacteriota; class Minisyncoccia; order Minisyncoccales; family JAUWXI01; genus JAUWXI01. Next base: position 2,359 of record JAUWXI010000038.1, read on the forward strand.
TTTGCCCCATTTGTATGGGACACCCGGGAACGCTTCCTGTTATTAACAAAGAAGCAGTAAGAAGGGTTATTAAAACCGGGTTGGCTCTAAATTGTCAGATTGCAGAATTTTCCAGATTCGATAGAAAAAATTATTTTTATCCTGATTTGCCAAAAGGATATCAAATATCACAGCACTATCTCCCTCTTTGCAAGGATGGTTTTTTAGAGATTTTTGGAAGGAAAATTAGAATTAGAGAAGTTCATTTAGAAGAAGATACAGCCAAGCTTGTACATCCTACAGAAACTGATTTCTCTTTGGTCGATTTTAATAGGGCGGGAGTTCCCTTAATGGAATTGGTGACAAAGCCTGATTTAGAGAGTGGGGAAGAGGTCAGAAAATTTGCTCAAGAACTCCAGTTGATTTTGAGATATCTTAATGTTTCAGAGGCTGACATGGAAAAGGGTCAGATGAGAATTGAGGCAAACGTTTCTGTTTCAAAAGGCAAGGAATTGGGAATCAGGGTAGAACTGAAAAATATTAACTCTTTTAAGGCGGTGGAAAAAGCTATTAATTACGAAATCAAAAGACAAGAAGAGGTTTTGGAGTCTGGGGAAAAGATTTTACAAGAAACCAGAGGTTGGGACGAAATTGGAGAAAAGACAATTCTACAAAGAGAAAAAGAGAGAGCCTTTGATTATCGTTATTTTCCAGAGCCTGATCTTGCCACTTTACACTTCAAAGAAGATTCTCTTAAAGAGATTAAAGCTGAAATTCCTGAGCTCCCCCGAGCCAGAAGGAAGCGTTTGAAAAAAGAATATAGATTTTCAGATAAAGAGATTGAGATTTTTGTTCAAAACAAAGATTTAGGGGAATATTTTGAAAAAGTTGTTTCAGAATTAGGACCACTTCCTCATAAAAAACTTTTAAAACTTATAAAATTAAGCTCAAACTATTTGAGAACTGATCTACAAGCTCTTTTAAAGGGTGCTTTTGTAAAAGGTGAGGACTTTTTGATTACTCCAGAAAACTTTGCTGAATTTATTATGATGATTTCTGAAGAGAAAATTTCAAGCAAGGTGGCAAAAGAAGTTTTAAAAGAAATGTTTGCTACCGGAGCCGATCCTTCCCAAATTGTTGCAGAAAAGGGTTTGGTTCAAATTACAGATGAAGTAGAAATCGAAAAGATTGCAAAAAAAGTAATTTCAGAAAATCAGAAAGCAGTTTTAGATTTTAAATCTGGAAAAGAACAAGCCCTTCAATTTTTAATAGGTAAGGTAATGGCAGCTTCTGAAGGGAAAACTAATCCAGAGATCGTTAGTAAAATTCTGAAGAA
>JAUWXI010000040.1 GCA_030616435.1 Candidatus Parcubacteria bacterium
CCATATTTGATTTTAACTCTTTACTCTCTTTGTTGTCTGAGTTTAGTAGGTCTCTTCTTTTTTGCCCCCCAAATTAGGGGTGTGAGAAGTTGGTACAAAATAGGACCTTTTTCCATTGACCCAATAGAGCCTACAAAATTAGTTTTGATAATTTTGTTAGCTAAGTACTTTTCTGAGAGACATGTCGAGATGTACCGAGTACACCATATTCTGATATCAGCCCTCTATATTTTTGTTCCCAGCTTTTTGACTTTCTTTCAACCAGACTTAGGTTCTGTTTTAATTTTAATTTCCCTTTGGGTAGCAATTTTAATTATCTCAGGAATTAAGTTAAAACACTTTCTTCTTCTTTGCTTAACATTTTTTCTAATTTTCATTTTGGGTTGGTCTTTCTTTTTGAAGGATTACCAAAAGAAAAGAATTTTGAGTTTCCTCAATCCTCATTTGGAACCTTTAGGAACAGGTTGGAGCCAAAAACAAGCCCAGATAGCTATAGGCACAGGAGGAATTTTTGGGAAGGGTTTCAAAAAGGGTTCCCAAACTCAATATGGATTTTTGCCGGTTCCTCAGACAGATTTTATCTTTTCTGCTATTGCTGAAGAAATGGGGTTTTTTGGGATTTTGATAATCCTCTTTCTTTTTTTCATTCTGATTTTTAGGATAATAAAAATAGCCTTTAAACAAAAGGGCAATTTTCCTCGCCTCTTTGCTACAGGACTTACTGCTCTTTTGATTTCTCAAATTTTTGTCCATTGTGGAATGAACCTTGGAATTTTACCCATTATTGGCATTTCTCTGCCTTTTGTAAGTTATGGAGGGAGTAATTTAATTACTTTGTTTTCAGCTCTTGGAATTTTACAAAGTATTAAGATTCATTAGATTGATTTGTGCTAATTATATGCCTCTTTAGGCATATATTAGATAACCGATACTTATCCACAAGTGAGGGCTTGACATTGTTTTTTAGATAGTAGAAAATGAAATAATTGTGTGGATAAATATCCGATAGCAAATTTTGGCCATTTGATATCAACATCCACAGAATAAAAAGAAGGCCCAGGAATCCGGCCTTTAAGAGAGCATCAAAAAAGCGGATTTTTGATTCCCTATACCAAATGCAAGCACTGGTAGAGGGAAATGGACCTTCTGAGTTTAATTTTATTCTTTTAAAAAATGTTTGTCAAGAGTTTTCTTTGGGGAAATCTATGGCACAAAAGAAAAAAAATCCAGAAATAAAATCTGATTTAATTTCATTAAAGGAGGCAGTAAAATACTGTGATTATACACAGGAGTATTTGAGTTTGCGAGCTAGGCAGGGAAAACTGAAAGCAGTAAAGTTTGCTCGAAACTGGTTGACAAAGAAAGAATGGATTGAAGAATACATTAGAGAGATGGAAGAGTACGAAAGGAATCAAAGGAATCAAAGGAAGCAAATAGAAGTAAAACCTAAACTTGAAGAAAAAGCTCTCTTCGTTAAAGGAATTTCAATTTCTCTGTCCCGGATTTCATTCTTTCCCAAATTAAAACCAGCTCTATCTCTAGCCTTAATCCTCCTCTTACTATTCACTAGTATAGCTTTAGGTAAAGAATCTTTTAAAAATATTCTTCAAGATACAATCTTTTATGTCCAGCAAACACCAAAAACAATAAATCATGTTTTAAAGGAAAGTAAGAAATCTTTAGCTTCTAGTTTAGATTCCTTAAATCAGAGTTTCATTAATCTAGCTGAAGTCATTAAGACCACAGACTATCAAGATCTCAAAACACCTATTCCTCTTTTTAAAGAATATTTTCAATGGTCAGTAACCAATCTCAAATCAATCTTTGTTCAAAAACCAAAAGCTTTAGCAAAAGATATTTTGGATTATGGAAATCGTATTTTCCTAAAAATCGTCCAAGGTCTTAACTATCAGGTATTAACTTTCAGAAAAGGAGGGGGAAGATTTGTAAAACAAATTAAGGAAGGAATCTTAGAGTTTGGTCAAGCAACAAAAGACCTTACATTATATATATACAATCTTGCTTTGAGAACTCCTGACCTTCTTGTCAGAAGGGTTACTGAAGCCATCCCAGCTCTTGTCAAAAAGATTGTGGATTTCGGAAGTTATACTTCCGACAAGTTTAAGAAAGGATGGCAATTTCTAGTTCTAGAATTTCAAACAGAAACAAAAGAATTAAAAGAATTTGTTATCAGACTATTTAAACCAAGAATAACTAAAGAAAAACCACCTGAAAAAGAAATTCTAGTAGAAGTCACAAGAGAAGAATTTGAAAAATTAAAACAAGAAATTGAAAAATTAAAAGAAGAAGGATTACCGGTAAGAGAGGTCGTAAAAGAGATAGAAGTTTCCAGAATTACTAAAGTAGAACCAATAAAAGAAATCACCAAAGAAATCAAGACCTTAGATGGTGAATCTTTAAAGAAAATTCAAACAGCTCTTTTGCAACAAGAAACTGATGTTGAAAAACTGAAATTAGCTGCCAGCTTTGGCTATGTTAATATTAATCTTCCGCCCATTCTTGCTCCTGCTGGTGGAATTTCTGTTTCCACTTTGGGAACAATTACTACAGGTGTCTGGAATGCTTCAACTATCACCGTTCCTTATGGTGGCACTGGTTTAACTTCAGTCCCGGTTGGCTACACTTTGATCGGCGATAGCTCCAACGCCCTTCAAGCCACCTCTGCTTTATTTATTGCTTCTGACGGTAATGTCGGCATCGGGACGACGGAGCCTGGAACTCTCCTGACTCTAAGAAGAACAGATGCTGGTAATGTTTTTGCCATCAGAAACACTGCAAATACGGCTGATACATTCACAATTACTGATGCTGGGGTGGTTAATTTAGGTACCTGGCAGGGAACAGCAATAGGAACTCGGTATGGAGGAACAGGACAAGACTTCTCTGCTGTAGATCGAGGTAATATTATCTATTTCTCAGGAGCTGGAGTAATGGCTAATTTGGCTCCGGGAGTTGCCGGCCAATTCTTGCAAACTCAAGGAGCCGGAGATGATCCAGTTTGGGCAGCAGCAGGAGGTGGCGGCGCGCCCACTGACGCCCAGTACGTGACCTTAGCAGTCAATGCCACTTTAACCGATGAAAGAGTTTTAACCGCCGGAACCAATATTTCTTTCACTGATACCGGACCCGATGGTACTTTAACCATAGCTACTGTTGCTAATCCAGAGTTTGCTGGTTTAACCTTATCTGGTTTATCAGGAGTTTTAAAAGCAGCAGCTGGAGTAGTAAGTGGTTCAGCTACCACTTCTGATTTGCCCGAGGGAACCAACCTATATTTTACTGATGCCCGGGCCCAGGCAGCAATAACTGGTGGCGCTTCAACAATAGTGACCTCTGACCTTACAATAAACCGCGCACTCATCAGCAGCGGTACTGGCAAAGTGGCAGTCTCAGCTGTTACAGCAACC
>JAUWXI010000020.1 GCA_030616435.1 Candidatus Parcubacteria bacterium
ATTCTTGTCCCGATCTCTACTTATGACCTTGATTTGGAGAGAGTTTTGGAAAGAAGGAAATCAAATAAGACTGTGAAGGAAATCCTGTATGAATTTTCAAAGAGAATTGCAGAAGAGACAGGAGGAGCTAGACGAATGCGACATGATGGATTTGTGTATAAGTTTTCACGAAATTTTGTCTATGTGATTGCGAGAAAGAAGCATGTGATCATATCTCTCTACAAAAATAAGAAACGACTCAGAGATCCCAGAAACCTTATTTTCAGGCAACCAAAACGTCGAGCTTGGGTTAGGACTAAAGCGATCGATTCTTTAGGAAAAATTGCATATGCGTTTTCTCTCATCAGACAGGCGTTCAGAATATCTGAAAAATAGCAATTTGTAGCTTTTGCATTTCTTTGACTAAAGCTGATTTGTTTTTATGTGATATTAAATGAACATCAGAAAACTCACCAAGGTCATATCAAAAGAACACGGTCTTTCAAAAGCCTTCACCCGCAGGATCCTCAAAACGGTCCTTGAAACAATCCGCAAAGAATTAAAAAAGAATCGCCCGGTACGGTTCAGAAACTTTGGCACCTTCCAAGCCCGCAAAAGCCACGGCAAAATAAGAGCAAAATTTGACGACTCCCAAAACTTCTTCAAATAGAAAACCTTAATTCCATAACAAAAAATAGTATTGATTCATCCAGTTACTATTTGTTATGATTATAGAAATTCTCTTGAAAGAGGTCAGAAATGAAAACTTGGGTACAAATCGCCATTATAATTTTGTTGTTGCTTATTTTGGCATTCCAGGCTGATATCAAGACTCTTGTAGTAAAGATAGCGACCAAGAATCAAGTGGGAGAGTGGCAAGTAGAGGGATCGTTTTTGGTTAACACGCTAAATGGGAAAGTATGGATGTATAAAGAGGAAGAAGACGCATTTGTACCCATTAAAAGGCATTTTGCAGCTGCCTGGATGCTTAGAAAGAAAAGAAAGGAAGATAAGGGAGAGGAGACGGAACAATGAAAATATGGGACACATTTGGACTGAGATCCGCATGGGATACGTTTATAGTTTCTTTTATTTTTTGATAGTGCTTGCCATTTTAGGTACGCTCTTGGTAGGATACTGGGAAATTTGGCGTACATTAGGACTGCTATTTGGATTTTTTAATATAATATTCCTTTTTCTTATGAAAATGAGGAGTAGAGTTGTCAAAAAAGAGATATATTTTTACATTGCTTTTTTTGTATTTCCTTGTATTTTTTGGATTTTTGGAGGCACTACTTTTATAGTTTGGATTTATATATCTTTAGGGGTAATACTAACTACTATGGAGAAATTCGGTATAGCTAAGTTTTCTTTCAGGCCTGATAGAAGAGCAAGAAGAAATTATGATAAATTGGTAAAGAAAAAAATAATTCCTCTTTCTTGGGCTGATGAAGTATTATCTATAAAAAAATCGTACCGCCCAGAAAAGTTAGATAGAATTACTCAAGATTTTTCAGCAATGATATACAGTTATACTCCGGGTTTTCTTTATGGTATATTGAAAGCCTGCGAGAGATACGATAGAAAAGAAGAACTCCAAAAAGAAGATTTATATTTTATGGCTATGGACTCTGACGAGTTATTGAAAGATGAAAATAGAGCCAAAGATTTTTCAAGATTAGCAAAAAAATACGGCTCCGATTTTGGAGCCAAAAACATGGTAAATAAACTCTATATTGAAATTAAATCCTATTTTATTTTTATGATAAGCGTCTTGACTGAGAAAGTTTTAGATAAAGACGATTTTCGCAATTTTTTAAGTTATTTGGATAAAATTGCAAAAGAAGATGCCCAAAGATTCCATGCAGAATATAAAGAACATGCATATTTGAAATACACACTAACCGAAAATCCTTTTGAAGAATTCAGTCGTAATATCTTTATTATCTTAAAAAAGCCAAGTATGTATTTATACCTGCGTTTATCTGCTGGTTTCGCCTCATTTTTCATACATGTAGTGCCGGTGATAGCCAAGGGTATTTTTGAAGGTAAGGTTACCTTTGGAATGAAGAAAAAAATGTGAGGATGTAATTAAAAAGTAGAAATTAATAATAATGAAAAAATTAAGAAAATAGCTGTCCGATTCGTCGGTAAACTCCCTTCTGAAAGTGCCGAATAACCCCACCTTCAAAGGCACAATTTTTATGTCCCAAAATTAGCCCTCTAATTCATATTTTTGCTAGTTAGAGCCAAAAAATCTTGCAAAATTTTAATTTTTATTGTATAAGTGAAATATGAGCTCAAAAACCAACTCGCAGACAAATTTAGTAATGACATTTTTAGTCTTTCTCTTGGCAGGGCTTTCACTGCTTACAGTTCCGGGTTGTGTTACCCAACAAGGAGAAAAGCCTGTCTGAGTTAAGGCAGGGTCTGCAAATATTAGGAATGGCCCCTCGACCCAAAATAAAGTAATTGCTGGTGCTAAATGGAATGATAAACTTTTAGTAATCGAAGAACAGGGCAAATGGTATAAGGTCAAGTTGCCCTAGGGCCAAATCGGATGGATTTATCAACCATTGTGTTCTTCTGAGAAACTATATTATCGAGTAAAAACGAAACCCGAAGAAACGAAGCCAACTCTTGAGGATTTCATTATGAAATCCTCGGTCATCGAGATTAATGAGGAAGTCAAGGATTCTTTACATTTTTATATTTATAACTACGGTGAAGTATTTAGGCAAAAATTTGGGATTCGTTACGATTCATATAAATCTTTCGATACAATGTACAAAGATATAATGGAAGGTTTCCATGAGGCCAGGGAAAACCCGTACAGAGGGATTTTTTATGGTGACTTAGTAAAAGAGTTTGGTAGAAGGACAGCCGAAAACATTATATGGCTGCTCGACCATTGGGAGCTATGGCAGAAATTTTGCAAATGAAGAGACCGAGTTGGCAAGAGAGAAAAAATCTCTGTATATTTGGATTAAATTCGGAAAATGCTTCTTTTATTTTCTTGGCCATCTTTTGGGACTTCTAGAAAGTTCAAGTTGAGCATACCAGCTTGGAAGACCACTTAATCTTTTAACCCGCCTTCTCTTTCCTCTAAATTCCTCAATATATTCTTCTGGTTCACCATTAAGCTTCACATTTTTCTTTAAACGAGGAGATAGAAGCCAATACCACCTTGTTTTTTCCAAGAATTTTTGGACTTTTTCTGGAGAAGGAAGAGTTTCAAGAAATTTCTCATATTCTTTTTTTCTCTTTTTCCAAAGAAAGAATTTTCGTCTTGTTATACCAAAACGGCTACAGGTTTGTTTAACTGTCCGATTTTTTCTCTCATGCCAATGAAGAATATAATATCGACTTATTGCTTTTCTACTTTCTTTACCAGCCTCGCTTATTCCTTTTGGCATTTTTTACCCCTTAATTCATAATATCAAAGAAATGGTTAATTTGCAAGAAAAAAGAGTTACATATGTTTGCCCACAAACACACTTTCCAGAATTCCTATGTTAAAAGAAATGCTTATAAAATAAGGGGATTTTTGAATTTAGAGGTTTTGACAAAAATTCTTTGGTGGTTTCGTTATATATTGGTGGAGGGGCAAAAAATGAATAGGGCAATGACAATTGAAAAAGAGAAAAAGATGGTTTATCAAAATTTATTATCCTTATTTTCAGTAGTTGCTGGATTTTTTTTGTGTTTTGCATTACCACCTTTTGGGATTCTACTTGTTGGCTGGTGGGTTATAGACTTAATTAATAAAAGAAATAAGTCTAAAAATGAATATTATATCTGGGTTGACAAAAGGAATTTATGACTAATGAAGAATGGGGAAAAAGATATTACCTTTTGCGCGAAATCAACATTAGAGGTTGTAAAATGTATGAAGAACGCATAGAATGGTTGAAAAAAATAAAGCACTCTTGTGAAAAACGCAGGAAGAAGATAATAAAAAATCAAAAATTTCCAGGAAGAATTGCTAAAATATTATTTTCCTCATCATTTCTAAAAATACCCGATTTGAAGGGTGCTGAAGGCTTATTTCCTTATCTTCGTAGCAAATGGCGGGTAGAAACAGCCTTTTACATTCAATTGCTGAATGACTTTCGTGGATTAGGACCAATACTTAAGGTTTTGGAAACAGAAAATAATCCAACAGCAGCTCTCAATATGGTGGAATGTGCACTTTTTCTATCATTTGAAGCAGCAGACAAGGGTCTGCACAGAATTCTAAAAAAGCCTGATATCCGCCCCAGCGTAAGGAAAGCAATTAAAAGAATCCTGAAGAAATGGGACCTATTAGAAGAACCAAAAGAATGGGACTGTTAGGAGAACCATAATGGAATCAACAAGAATAGATATAGGTTTTTATAAAAATGATTTAGAACTTTTAGCAGATTATTTCAATCTTGTTGAAAGGATTGAGAGAAAATTGGAGGAGAAAAATATTATAAAAGAAGTTCCTATCCTTAAGAAAGGAGAAATTGACCAGAAAATTCCTCAAAATTCAGAATCAATTGCTGAAATAGAAGAAAAAATAAACAGAAAAATTAAAAAGACAATAGCGAAAAGAATTAAATTATATTTTTATTCGCTAAGTCAAAAATATCATCTTAATTCAGTAGAGAATCTAATTATTGCCTGCATTATTTATTCTGACATAAAAAGCAGGTCTTTCTCGCGCCCTTTATTAGAGATAGTCGCTAAGGGAGACCTGATTAAGGTTATGAAATATAGAAGATTTCTTCTTCCTGAAGCAAAACTCATTAAGAATAGAATAATTGTTCGTGACCCACATTACCGATTTCCAGAACATAGGATTGATAGAATAATATTGAAGAAACTTCTTGATAAGAATACTTATAGTAGCCCTAAAAAGAAAAAAAATCGTAAAATCAGAAGGATTATTAGTCCTAAGCAAATTTACAAATATCTTTCTGAGTATGTAGTAGGCCAGGAAGAAGCAAAGAAAATGCTTTCAGTTGCTCTGTACAGCCATTATCAAAGAATAAAATTTGGCAAAAAGGATAAAGGGAATTTGCAAAAAGGTAATATCCTTCTAATTGGACCAACCGGAAGCGGTAAAACCTATATCTGTCAATGTCTGGCAAAAATACTTGAGATTCCTTTGGCAATCTGCGATGTCACTTCTTATTCAGAAACTGGTTATGTCGGGGGGAAGGTAGAAGATATGCTTGAGCAACTCCTTCGGGCTGCAAATTATGACCTAAAAAAAGCCGAGTATGGAATCATATATATTGATGAAATTGATAAAATTGCCTGTCGCTATCCTGGTGGAGTGCATTTTACAAATAAGGATATTTCTGGAGAAGGAGTTCAGCAGGATTTACTTAAGATTGTTGAAGGAAGCCAGATTCATCACTGGTTTAAAAGAACTGTTATGAATACACAAAATATACTCTTTATTGCTGGAGGGGCATTTGTAGGACTAGAAAGTATTACGCAAGAAAGGAGATGTACAAAGAAAATTGGCTTTTCTTCAGGACAAGATAGAAGTTTGCGAGACTTTTACAAAATATATGAAGGAATAACTACAGAAGATTTGGTTAAATTTGGAATAACTCCTGAACTGATAGGTAGGTTCCCAGTGGTTGTAACCCTTAACAGCTTATCCAAAGAAGATTTAATTCAAATACTTTTAAAATCCAAGGAAGCAATGCTTAAAAAATATTCTGATTTATTGAATCTCAGTCATATCAAAATTGAAATAAGACCCCAAACACTTGGTCTCATTGCCGAAGATGCAATAAGTAGAAAAATTGGTGCCCGTGGACTGACTGCCACAATGGAGAAGCTTTTAACTCCATTGATTTTTGATTTTTACTCTAATAGCGACAAAAAAATTATTCTTGATGAAAACTACGTTCAGAAGAACCTTTGCTATAAAAACTTAAAAGAAGCATAAAAAAGAAACTGAGGAGGAACAGAAAAATGAAAAAAACAAATTTTGTTCACTTGTACGTTCAATCGGATTATGAATTAGGGGCAAGTTTATCTCGAATTAGAGAGGATATATGGAGACCCGGGAAATTGATAAGAAAAGCAAAGGAATTTGGAATGCCCGCTCTTGCAATTACTGATAGCAATCTTTCAGGGGCAGTGGAATTTTATGAAGCATGCGGTGAAGTGGGCATAAAACCGATTATTGGGGGGACCATTACGATAAAATTTGCCGGGGATTTAGAAATTAATATTGTGCTTCTTGCCAAAAATGAGGGAGGTTATGCAAATTTGGTGCGGTTGATTAACCTTTTCCACTTGGAAAAGATCGAATTGGATGTTTTAACAAAAAATAGTAATGGCCTTATTTGTTTATTAGATTTGATGTATATCAGAAGGGATTGTAGGTTTGGCGGTGCTTTGCTTAAATTAAATGAGGCTGAAAAAATAGTTCGCTGTCTTAAAAGAATATACAAAGATAATTTATTCCTTTGCATTGGAAGACATAACTTTT
>JAUWXI010000003.1 GCA_030616435.1 Candidatus Parcubacteria bacterium
GTCGCGCCATTGGGTAAAGGATATGTTAATGAACTAATTAAAATTTTCATAAATGTGAACCATATAAATAATTATCCTATTCTACCAAAAAACCGCCTCTTTGGCGAGACGACGGTAGAAAAATCAAAGCTCCCCTGGCTGGACGATGTTAGAACCTGTTTGATGAGTACAGAATAGTGTTTTAATATACCGATTTGGGCGAGATTTAAATAAAAAAAGGGGATTTATAGTCTCCCCACGACTTTAGATAGAAGGTTCTGTTTAGAAAGAAGAAATCTGTTATTTGCTTTCAATTCCTTTAATCTCAACGTAGAAAAATCTTTTTGAATCGAGTAGTGGGTGCCTCGCAACTGCCTTCATCCTTACAAGTATATCATTCCGAAATTGCTTTGCTGTGACCCAAAAAGGGATACTTTCCACTTCAGCTAAGTAAGGGAGATTTTCCTTCTTAGCTATCTCTTTAAATGCATCTTTCACTATTTCCCAAGCATTGCCATTTATCTCCTTCTCTATTAAACGTACAGGCATAGTCGCTGACTTATAGGCGGGTATTGGATTATAGTATTCCTCAACCTTCACACGTCCTTCTTTCAAGTTCTTCACAATGCTATCTATTTTCTTTTTTATTTTTTCCTCTTCAATCCTTCCTTCCAATAACTTCTTTCCGAATAACCGAACGAGAAGATATCTTTTTCTCACTTTTTCACCTCCTTTTTATAATCTAGCTATATTATACACTGGGATTTATATTTTGTCAACCTTTATCGAGAATAAAAACCTGAGAGAAGACTCTCGAGCAGCTAACTGTGGGTAATAGACGATGTTAGAACCTGCTTGATTGGGATTTAGATAAAAAAGCGGGATGTGCAAAATGTTTTCATCGCACATCCCTTGAAAGGTTACTTATCTGATTTTCGTACCGGGATTTTATTACTTTCATAAATGACTTTAGCTAGTGCAAGAATAGCATAACCAATCCCAGCTAAACCGTTCCCGGACATGATAGTGGCTTCTTCTAAGCAGCTTTCTGACTTTCCTATAAGGTTTTCTATTTCTATTTCTGCTATTGTAACTTCCTTTTCTTTTCCTTCCATTCTAACCTCCTTCCTCCTTTTATAAATTTGCTTTTTCAAAAAGAGGATAACATATATTTGTTATCCTGTCAAGGCTGCTCGGAGGCAGGGACTCGAACCCCAATTTCCAGGGCCAGAACCTAGCGTCCTACCATTAGACGACCTCCGAATTCATATTTTCAAATATTTTCTTGTAGCAATAAAACTTGAAAATACTCCCAGGCCTGTTCCAGTTAAAAATTGAATTAATAGAATTGAAAAGAAGTTTTCTCCAAAACAAGAAAAAAGACTGAGATCAGGAAATAAGGCTTTTAACTGAGGGGTCAGGAAAAAGCAAGCAAGACTCAAAATAGAAAGAGAAATAAGAAAAGCTAAAAGACCTGAAATCCCTCCCTGAAGCAAAAATGGTCCCCTAATAAACCAGTCTGAAGCTCCAACAAGCCTTTCAATCTCAATCTCTTCCCTTAAACTATAAGTTGCCAGCCTTATGGTATTAAAGGTAATAAGAATGGTTAAGCTTCCTAGAACCAAGCTCAAAAATAAAAGAGCCTTGTTAATTCCTGAAGTTATGGCAAAAATCCTTTCAATCACAGGTTTTCTTTGATAGTAATCCACTTTCTCGACTAAATCCCTAAAAGAAGAGTTTTCCAAAAGATTTGCAATCTCCTCATAGTGATCGGGCATAAAAGCTTTAATATTTAAAGAGGCCAAAAAGGGATTACCTACTTGTACTAAAGATTCCATTAAAAGAAGGTCATCTTTGTGTCTTTCAATGAAAATCTCCCTGGCTTCTTCTGAAGAAACATATTCTATCTTTTTTACCTGAGGGGCTTGTGAAAGCTTCTCTTTTATTGAAAAAATGTCTTCTTCACTGGTTCCCATTTTTAAGTAAACTGAGATATCAACTTTTTCTTCAAGATCCAAAATCAAAGATTGAGATATCTTGCCCAAAAGAAACATGGAAGAAACCTGGAGGCAGGTTATTGCTATAACAAAAATCATGGCAAAAGTGGCTAACCCCTGCCTCTTTAAAATCATAATGGCTATTTGAAATATTCTTTTAATAGAAATAAACATAATATATATAATTTAAAGTATAAACCTTCCTTTTTTGTCATCCCTGATTACCTTTCCGTTTTCTAAGGTAATGGTTCTTTTTTCTAAAGAATTAATAATTTCTTTGTTATGGGTAGCAAGAATGACTGTTGTTCCTAAATCATGAATTTTTAACAAAAGTTGAATTATTTCTGAGGTATGATAAGGATCTAAATTTCCTGTTGGCTCATCTGCTAAAATAACTTTTGGCCTGTGAACCAAGGCTCTGGCAATTGCCACTCTTTGTCTTTGCCCTATAGAAAGTTCTCTGGGGAAATTATGAACTTTCTCTTCAAGACCCACAATCTCAAGGACCTTGGAAACTGACCTGTGTATATCTTCATCACTAGCTCCTATTACTTTCATTACATAGGCAATGTTTTCATAAACCGTATTTGAAGGAAGCAACTTATAATCTTGAAAAACCATTCCAATTTTTCTTCTTAGCTTATAAAGCTGAGACCTATTTATTTTGTGGACATCCTGGTTCTCAAAAAAAACTTTTCCTTTTGTTGGTGTTTCCTCTACTAATAAAAGCTTGAACAAGGTCGTCTTCCCTGCTCCTGATTTCCCAACAATAGAAACAAACTCTGTTTCATTTATTTTAAAAGAAATGTTCTCTAAAGCAGCGCTATTTGGAGAAAATATTTTAGTGACTTTGTTAAATTGAATCATAAGTTTTAATTTCAGCTTCAATAAATTTATCTAACTCCCCATCTAAAACCTGCTCAACACTGGAAGTCTCCACCCCTGTCCTCAGGTCTTTTACTAATTTGTAAGGATGTAAAACATAGCTTCTTATCTGATTCCCCCAGCCAGCAGAAATATGTTCTCCTTTAATTTTCTTTAATCTCTTGTCTCTCTTTTCTTTTTCTAACTGATAAAGTTTTGCCAAAAGGAATTTTTCTGCCTTCTCTCTATTTAAAGCCTGAGATCTTTCTGATTGACAGACAGCTTTGAGCCTTGTGGGTAAATGGGTAATTCTTACTGCTGTCTCTCTTTTGTTTACATGTTGGCCCCCAGGACCTGAAGCCCTGAATACCTCTAATTTTAAGTCTTCTGGCTTGATTTTTATTGCCTCTTCTTTGGGAATTTCAGGCAAGACCTCAAGCCTAGCAAAAGAAGTATGGCGCAAACCTTTTGCTGAAAAAGGGGAGATTCTTACCAATCTATGAACTCCAGACTCTCTTTTCAAAAACCCGAAAGCAGAATGTCCAAGGATTTCAAGGGAAACTTCCTTTGTTCCTATCCTTCCTTTGGGTCCACCCCCTTCTCCAAAGGACTGGCTTAAAATCTTTGTTTTAAACCTTCTCTTCTCACAAAACATTTCATACATTCTCAAAAGCATGGTTGCCCAATCTTCAGCTTCCCTACCCCCTGCTCCAGCAAAAATTGACAAGATAGCATTTCCTTTATCGTATTTCCCAGAAAGAAAAATCTTTCTTTCTTCTTCTTTAATTTTTCGCTCCAGACTTTCAAATTTCTCCTCAGTCTTTTCTGGAGAATTCTTAACTTCTTTGAAACTATTTTTCAGTTCTTCAATCCCAGATATCTCCTCTTTCAAATTAGCCAACTCCTTTGAGAGTTCTATGGCCTTTTCTTTTTCCTTCCAAAAATCAGATTTGGCCATCTTTTCTTCTAATTCCCTTATCCTCTTTTTCTTTTTTTCAAAGTCAAACCCCGTCCTCCAAAAGGAGGAGTCTTTTTTCAAAATCTTTAATTTTTTCTAAAAAATCTTGTCTTTTCATATTCCTTATTTAAACACAAACTATTAAAAAAATCAAGCTGTTGAGCCGCCTCTCGGGCTCGAACCGAGAACCTATGCCTTACGAAAGCATTGCTCTTCCATTGAGCTAAGGCGGCAAAATTGTTGTCCCCGGTCTTTTTTATAAAAAGGCGGATAAAATCCGCTCCAAAGACTTAAAATTTTTACTCCTTAAACTTCTCTTTGTAGAGTTTGATAGAGTCTAAAATATATTTTTTGGCTTCTTTTACTCCCTCCCATTTCTCAAATTTCAACCACTTTCCAGGCTCCAATTCTTTCATATGCTTGAAAAAGTGCTCTATTTCTGAGAGGTGATGCTCGGAAATATCTTCTAAATCCTTTATATCTTTAAAAGTGGTGTCGACTTTAATATCTGGCACGCATAAAATTTTATCATCCCTCCCTGCTTCATCTTCCATTCTCATTAAAGCAACAGGCCTTGCCGGAATGACAATCCCTGGATAATGGCTTTGGGAAACCAAAACCAGAGCATCTACCGGATCTCCATCTTCACAAAAAGTCTGAGGAATTAAGCCATAATCTCCAGGATAGACCATTGAGGTAAAAAGGTCTCTATTTAAGAATAAGGCCCCTGTTTTCTCATCCATTTCATACTTTGCCTTTGTTCCTTTTGGCACCTCAACAATAACATAAATTATCTCAGGGAATCTATCTTTGGGCCCAGGCTCTAAAATTTGCCATAGAGGTTTATTTTCCTTTACCATAGTTTTTAATACAAATTATTTTTTATGAATCTCTATGAACCTCCCAAAAGAGCGATCATAGGTTTTTTCTACTTCTGAAGGAAAACAGCAAGCTGGTAGTTCATTCCTTACCAGATGATATTTTATACACTCACAACACTTCCCTTTTTTATCACAGGGCTCATAAGTACAGGGACAATCCTTTAAATTTTCTTCAATATTTGGACACTTTTCCATAGTTAAGTTTTAAGTTTTTCTGCTAGTTCTTTTAGTTTTTCTTTATCCACCTCCTTTACTTTAGACCGCCACCAGGAAGCTAAGTTGATTTCATCTCCTGCTTTCCTCGGAATGATATGAAAATGGAAATGAGGCACACTTTGTCCAGCAACAACACCACTTGCATTAATTAAATTTACACCTTCTACTCTGAGAGCTTCCTTTATTCTTTTAGATATCTTTTGGCTAACAGAGATTATCTTTTGAAGAGCTTCTTCATCTATGTCAAAAATGCTCTCATAGTGTGCTTTGGGAACAACTAAAGTGTGCCCCTCTGTCAAAGGATTTATATCTAAAAACCCAATTACAAATTCATCTTCATAAAAAATAAAGGCTGGTAACTCCTTTTTTACAATTTTGCAAAAGATACAATCTTGCATATTTTGTTAGTTAGAGCGAGTGAAGGGAATCGAACCCTCCTATCCTGCTTGGGAAGCAGGCGCACTTACCACTGTGCTACACTCGCATCAAAAAAGCAAAGATTTCAATTTCTCAAGGATTCTTTCAAAAAAATTCTCTTTTTCAGGTTGAGGTTCTTCTGTTTGTTCTTCTGGAGGAGAAATAACTATCACTTCCTCTCCTTCCTCTTTTAAAAGAAACTTTTCCCTGGCCACTTTCTCAAGATATTCTTTGTCAGAAACATTTTCTATGCCCGCGCTTAGCTCTTGGTTTTTCTTTTCTATAGCTTGAATTTCCTCTTTTAGTCTTTCAATTTGAGCCTGCAGTTCTCTTCTTTTCTTGTAGATTTTTACATTAGAAATTATTAAAAAAGCTGAAAAGCCTAAAACCAAAAGTGTTAAAATCGAATAAAAAAATATGTCTTGATATCTTTTCTTTTTTAATCTCCTTGATTTCTTCACTAATCTAATCTAACAAATTTCTTGTATCGAGTAAATACTGAAAATATTGCCTTTTGCTCTTCAGATTTTAGAAAAGTTGTAATCAAGAGATAAACGGAGATTCCAAGAGAGCCTGCTAAAACTGTCTGAAGGAAAAGGCCAAAAAAGGTTCTTGTATCGAAAAAATTAGCAGAAATTTTTAATCCAAGATAGCTGAAAAAGATTAGCAAAATTGTGGCCAGTAAAATCTTCTTTAGAGAATTAAAAATCTTTTTGAAATCCAAAAGGGGAAACTTTTTTACAAAAAGAGTAAAAAGAAGAAAGAATTGAAAAGCCTGAGATAAAGAAAGAGCCAAAGGCAGGGCAATAACCTGAAAGTTTGTAATTCCAGGAAGTCTCAAAAGTCTCACAAAAAAATTCGAGAAAGCATTTTCAAAAGAAAAGTAAAAGATAAAAAGAAGACAAAAGAAAACATTCAAAATTACTGATACTATTCTGGCTATTAAAGGACTTTTTGTATCTTGAAAAGAAAAGAAAGCTCTCAAAAGGAGAGGAACCAAACTAACAGCAAAAAGGGCCAAAGCAAATATACCCAGGGAGGCAGCGGTAAGTCTTGTTTCCCACCAAGCAAACTTGCCTGCTCCATAAATTAGCCTTACTAGCTGAGCTCTAAAGATATAAAAAAGAGCACTACTAGGAACCACCAAGTAAAGGATTTGTCTTAAAGATGAAGAAAAATCTCTTAGAAATTTTTCTTTTGAACCTGAAACTAAACTCTTTGAAAAGAGAGGAAAAGAAGCTATAGCCCAAGAAATTCCAATTATTCCCAGAGGAAGAGAGCGAATGTTGTTTGAAAGATTAAAAATACTAATACTTCCTGAAGCCAGGGTTGAAGCCATAGCATTAACAAAAATTAGATTTAATTGGGTAATAATCTGACTTATCGTTCTTGGAGTCATCAATTTAAGAGCTTTTTTCATAAAGGGAGATTTGAAATTAAAAATTGGTAAATAGTGAAAACCTGAACTTTTTACAGTTAAAAACTGGATTATCAAATGAAAAAGAGCTCCCAGGATTACTCCGAAACCTAAGCCCTTTAAACCAAAAGTAGGAAGTAAGAATAGGATTCCAAGGATAATTCCTAAATTGTAAAGAAGGGGGGCTAAACAGTAAGCAAAAAATTTTTGATGATATTGCAAAATCCCAGAAAAAATAGCTGAAATCCCAAAGATAATAGGACTCAAAAGAATTATTCTGGTTAGGAGGCAAGTTTTAGCTTTTTGACTCGGAGAAAAACCTGGAGTTATAAGCTCAATGAAAAAGGGAGTTAACAAAAGAAGGAAAGAAACAAGAAAAATCAAAACAACTAAAAGGCAATTTAAAAAATTGTTGGCAAATTCTAAATCCTTTTTTTCTTTTACTGCCCGAGAAAATAAAGGCAAAAATGCAGCCCCTATTCCTCCAGCAACCACTATTCCATAAACTAAGTCTGGAATTCTAAAGGCAGCAAAATAAACATCAAGGGAAGGACCGGCACCAAAATGAGAAGCTAAAAGCCTATCTCTTATTAAGCCCAAAAAACCAGAAAGGGCAGTTGAAATGCCCAATAAGAAGGCAGCTGAGGTAAAACTTTTTGTCTTAGAATTAAAAATTTTCGAGACTTGTTCATTCATTTATATATTATTCTTTAATGATGTATTTTAACATCCAAAACCACCGCTGGGAAGCGGTGGTTTTAGTTTTCGAGTAGACAATAAGCCGAATTCTGTTTCAGGCAATCATTTATCTGGGCCTGGGATTACTCCTCAGGCTCTAGCGAGCTACCTTTCTCTTTGGCAAATCCGGAGATTGCCAAAGGCTTGCTCTTGCACCCGATAGGAGTTTAGCCGTTTCACCCCTAAAGTTGCCATTAGGACTTGCCCTGTCATTTGACCGGGCAGCCTTTAGCTCTCGCTGCAGGCCGTCTCTATTCGCATCCCTACCGTCACCGGCGACGGGTGTTACCCGCTATTTTTTGGGTGTTCGGACTTTCCTCCCAACACTTTGTAAAACAAAGTGCTAGGTAATTGCCTTGTCTACTCAATTATATTTTAGCAAAAAATAAGAGATTGTCAATCCCATTAGACAAAGTCAGATCAATTTTTGAACCCTCCTTTTTAGGGCTTCTTGAACTAAGCTATCTGCTTTTTTATTCTTTTCCCGAGAAATCAACTTGAATTTTACCTTTCCAAAATCTTTTATTAAATTCCAGAGTTCCAAAAACAATAATTGAATCTTTGAATCTAAAACCTTCCATTGTCCTAAAAGTTGCCTCACCAAAAGCTCTGAATCTGATCTGAGCTCAATCTTAGATTCTTTGGCAATCCTTTTACCAAACAGAGCTTTAAATTTCTTTAAGGCAAAAATTGCTGCTTTATACTCTGCCTCATTATTGGTGAAATTTTCTCCTAAGAATTTTGAATATTCTTTTATTGTATCGCCTTTTTCATTACAAAAAACAATACCAATTGCCCCCGGTCCCGGATTACCTTTTGCGCCACCATCAGTAAAAATTATGATTTTTTTCATTTAGAGAAATATCCTTTAAGGCAATGTTTGAGATCTTCTAAATTTTCTTCTTTTAGACTGAAGCCTGATGCCAGAGGGTGGCCACCGTATGTCATCAAGAAATTAGAGCAAGATTTTAAAGCCTCTACCCCATTAAAGCCTTCGGGAAGTCTCACAGACCCTGAAATTCTTTCTTTTCCCCTTCTAAAAAGAAAAGCAGGTTTGTTGTATTTTTGACAGGTCTTTGAAGCCACTGTTCCTAAAAGAAAAAGAGACCAGGAGTCCCCTTCAAAAATAAAGGGGAGGCTTTCTTTTCCTATCTGTCTATCTTCTACTTGCCTTATTATATCTCCTATCTTTCTCTTATTAATCTCTCTTCTTTTTAAAAGCTTTTCTACCAAAACAGAGGCTGTTTTCAAAGACTTTGCGGTCAAAAGCTGATAGGTCTCATTCAAATGATCGACCGGTCTTCCAGCGTTCAAAAGACCGTTTATTCTGAAGGCTAATCCCATATCAGAAAAGGCCTCTTTGACAAAATCTGTTTTCAAAAGCGCCTGGAGACCCGGCCTCAAACTCGTCTCTAAATTTTGAATTCCCTTTTCAATGAAAAGTTCATTTTCATCAACCTGAGGCATCCTATCAGCTATAGTGGCTAAGGCACAAAGTTCAAGCAGGCTCTCTTTTAAAATCTCCTCTTTTAAAAGAAGCTGGGCTAATTTAAAAACCAAGCCTGTTGCAGCAAATTCCTTAAAAGGGTATTTGTCTCCTTTTTGTTTTGGGTCTACAATAAGTTCAGCTTTGGGTAACTTTTCCAAAACCACATGATGGTCAATTATTATCAATTTAAACCCCTGTTTTATTGCTAATTCTGCTTCTTTAACGTTCCCTATTCCACAATCTAAAGTAAAGAGCAAGGCTGGGGAAAACTTTGATAAAAAACTCAAACCAGATTCTGTTAAACCATAACCTTCTTCTTCCCTGTTGGGAAAATAAACTGCGGTTATCTCCCCTCCAAGATTTTCAATGGTCTCTTTTAAAATAACTGTAGAACATATTCCATCAACATCAGAATCTCCGTAAAGAATTATTTTTTCTTTGTTTTTTAAAGCCTTTTTTATCCTTTTTGCTACCTTTTTTAAATTCTTTATCTGGGGCATAATACTTCCAAGATATCTTTGAAAACCTTTGCTACTGATTGCTCGCCGTTAACCTTTTTGACTTTTAGCCCCTCTTTTTCAAAGAAATCAACGAGAGGTAAAGTCTTTTTTTGATAGACCCTGAATCTTTTTTCAATAATTTCTGGCTTATCCAAGGCCCTTTTCATCAATTTTGAACCATCCAGAGGACAGTTTTTGAGATTTTTTGTTTCTTCATTATATAAAATAGGATGGCGCATTAAGGCACAAATCCTTCGATGGGAATTTCTAAAAATACTCTCTTTCACACTCAACTCCATTAAAATTACCTTGATGTTCTCAGGTCCATATAATTTTTTGAAAAGAGGGAGAAGTTCTTTTCCTTCATAAAGACTTCTGGGGGAACCTGCCATCACTAAATTTTCTCCCAATGTTGCTAATCTCTCTATTTTATTTTTAATCCAAAAAACAACTAAAGGGGGGCTAGAAATATCTCCTTTCTCCCAATTCTCTTTTTCTTTTAAAAGGGGGAATTTTTTACCTTCAACCTCAACAAAATCTCCTGCTTTGGCTTCTCTTATATTTTCTTCAATAATCTTGCTTGTTTCAAAATAATAAAGACCTAATTTATCAGCCAAAAGAATAGCCTGAGTTCCTTTCCCAGCTCCAGGAGGTCCTAAAAGGATCGCTACTAAGCGATCCTTAGTTTTTAGTTTATAGTTTTTCCTTTTTAGTTTATCAGAAAGCGTCATATTCTCTCATCTCTAATTGACTTTTAATTTGCTTTACAATTTCCAAAACCACGCTGACAACAATCAAAAGAGAAGTCCCTCCTACCAAAAAGTTAAAAGTAGGTACCTTTGTTATTCCACCAACAATCGAAGGAGTGGTAGCAATAAACCCTAAAAAGAGGGCCCCGACTAACAAGATTCTATTTAAAACTATACTTAAAAAAGAAGCTGTGGGCTTGCCTGGCCTTACACCAGGAATAAATCCCCCCATCTTTCTTAAATTTTCTGCTATTGTATTTGGATCAAAAGTAACGGCTGTGTAAAAGTAGGTAAAAAGACAGATTAAAACAAAGTATAAGATTCCATAGATCCAAGGGTTTTGCAAGAGATCAATTGTCATTTGGGCTAAATTAGCCAAAGTTTGATTTTTAACACCCAGGAGAAAGGTACCTATCATTGAGGGAAAAGAAAGTAAAGAAAGAGCAAAAATTATTGGCATTACTCCAGCGGGGTTGATATTCAAAGGCAGATAGGTCGAAGCTCCACCATAAACCCTGCGTCCTCTTACTCTTTTTGAATAGGAAATTTTAATATTCCTTGAAGCTTCATTTATTAAAACAACCCCTCCAATAACAAGCAAGGCAATGAAAAAGAAAAGAGTATAAGATAGAATTTGTGCTGGGTTCCAATACAGAATCATCTGACGAATATTTGTTGGGACGTCACTTACTATTCCGGCAAAAATCAGAAGAGAAACTCCATTTCCTATGCCCTTTTCTGAGATAAGCTCTCCCAACCACATCAAAAAGATTGTGCCCGCAGTAATAGTCAAAATAGAACTTAACTGCTCAACCAAAGAGAGACTTTCTATAACATTCTGGCGCTGGAGTAAGGACAACATCGCGTATCCCTGAAGCATTGCCAAGGGAGCCGCCAAAATCCTCCCGTATTGATTGAACTTTCGCCGACCCACCTCCCCTTGTTCCCTGTATATTTCCTCGAGTCTTGGGAAAATCATTGTCAGAAGTTGCAAGATAATGGTGGCTGTAATATAGGGGCCCAATCCCAACATTATAATCGAGAGTCTATCTAAGGCGCCCCCAGTAAAAATATTCAAGAGGCCAAAAATCTGAATGCCTTCAAAGAACTGTTGCATCTTTATCTTATCAATTCCAGGAATAGGAATAGTGGCCATTATCCTAAAAACAGCAAAAATTGCCAACACAAATAATATCTTGTTTCGAATCTCTCGAATCTTAAATATTTGGATAATTTTATTTAACCTCATGAATTGTACCTCCTGCTTTTTTAATTTTTTCTTTTGCAGTCTTTGAAAGATCGCAATTTTCAATAGTTAAAGCTTTGGTAATTTCCCCTTCGCTCAGAATCTTCACTTGAGGAACCTTCCCTTTAATTTTACGAATTAATCTCTTTTTAAGCAAGATTTCAGGATTGATTTTTTGATTGGCCTCAAAATTTCTTTCTAAGTCCTTAATATTAATAATAGCTACTTCCTTTTCTTTTCCCTTGAATCTATAGCCTCTTAGCTTATGATATCTTTTTATAAACACCCTAATTGCAGGTTTCAGTTTTGCACCTGCACGGGCTTTCTGGCCCTTCATTCCCCTTCCAGAATAAGTTCCTTTCTTCCCTCCTCTTCCCACTCTCTTCTTCTCTTTCTTTTTATATTTTGGCTTAAGTTGGTGTAATTGCATAATTACTTTATTTTTTCGAATTTAAGATTTTAGCTTTTTAAAAGCAGAAATTGTTGCCCTTGCATTATTTAATTTATTCTTTGTCCTTCCTAAAAGTTTTGAAGAAATATCTTGTATCCCAACTAATTCACAAATAATTCTCACTGTTCCTCCGGCAACAAGGCCCCTCCCTCTCCTTTGGGGCTTCAAAAGCACTCTTGCTGCCCCTGATTTTGCCTCAACCTGGTGGGGAATTGTCCCATTGACGATAGGAACAGAAATTAGATTCTTTTCTGCCTGTTTTTGGGCTTTTTCTATAGCCTGAGGAACGTCATTTCCCTTTGCTACCCCTACTCCAACGCTGCCTTTTTTATTCCCTGTCACAAAGACCGCCCTAAATCTAAAACGCCTACCTCCTGCCGTCATCCTGGCAGTTCTGGTAAGATCTAAAAGTCTCGATTCAAATTCTTCTTCCTCTTTCTCAACTTTTACTTCCTCTTTTTTTTCTTCTTCTTTTTTTACCATTTTAAGATTATTACCTATTATCTATTACTCTAAAACATTAGCCCTCCTTCCCTCGCGCCTTCTGCTAGGGCCTTTACTCTACCATGATATTTGTAACCCCCTCTATCAAAAACCACCTTTTTTATCTTCTTTTTCCCGGCTTTTTCTGCAATCAATTTTCCAACCTCAAAAGCTATCGCTACTTTACCACCAAGTGGTTTTTGAGTTTCTTTTGTTTTTTTAATTCGAGCGGAGCGAGAATCAAGGTTCTTGCCAAAGGCAAGGTTCTTATCTTGAATTTTAGTTTTTTCCTTTTTCTCTTTTCTTTTTGGTTTTTTTAAATTCTGATCACAAGCTGTCAACAAAGTGCTTCCTTTCTCATCATCTATTAACTGAACATAAATGTGCTTACTTGATCTAAAAACACAAAGTCGGGGGCGATCTTTTGTCCCAAATAACTTAGCCTTCACTCTTTGATGACGACGAAATCTGGCTTCTCTTTTTGATTTAATAAAATCCTTCATACTTATCCTAATCTTGCAAGAGATTAAGTTACTGTAGGACCTACCCTCTTTCCAACTTTTCTTCTAACCTTTTCCCCCACATATCTAATCCCCTTTCCTTTATAGGGTTCAGGCTTCTTCACCTTTCTTATTTTAGCTGCTAGTTGACCTACTTTTGTCTTGTCAATCCCAGAAACGGTAATGATATTACCTTTTACTGAAATTTTAATGTCCTCTGGTTTTTTCATTTTAACGGGATGAGTAAATCCTACTTTTAATACCAATTCATCCCCTTCAAGAGCAGCTTTGTAACCCAAGCCTCTAATTTCCAAATTCTTTTCATATCCTTTTGTCACCCCTTCAACCATATTATTTACTAAAGCCCTCTCAAGGCCCCAGAAATCTTTTGTCTTTTTTGTCTTAATTTGAGGAAAAAGAATAACTTTCCCCTCCTCTATCTTCAAAGCAATTTCAGGCCTCACCTCACGGGAAAGCTCTCCTAAAGGCCCTTTTACTGTAATCTTCTGGGCTTCAATTTCTATCTTCACATTTTCTGGAATTTGAATTGGTTTTTTACCGATTCTTGACATGTTTACCAAATTTCACAAATTATTTCTCCTCCTAATCTCTTTTTTCGAGCTGTTTTATCAGTCATCAAGCCCTTTGGAGTGGAAACGATTGCCATCCCAAAACCTGTCCTTATAGGCCTGATATCTTTTACCTTAAGATAAATTCTCTGGCCAGGTTTTGAAATCCTTTTTAACCCAGAAATTACTCCTTTTTTATCCTTATACTTTAAAACAATTCTGATGATCTTTTTTGGTTTTCTTCCTTTTCTAGAAACCTTTTCTATGAATCCCTCAGATTCCAAAACCTTTGCTATCTTGTAGTTTAGCTGAGAAAAAGGAATATCAACCTCAGGATGAGAAACGGCCTGGGCATTTCGTATTCGAGTTAACATATCGGTAATAGAATCTGTTGCCATGTTACCAACTACTTTTTTTAACTCCTGGTATTAAACCTTTATTTGCTAATTCTCTAAAACAAATACGACATAAACCAAATTTCCTCATATATCCTCTTGTTCTCCCACATATAAAACACCTTCTGACTTTTCGAGTTGAGTATTTTGGTTTCTTTTTAGATTTTGCTATCTTAGATTTTTTAGCCATATTTCTATGATTTTATTGGAAAGCCTAACAGCCTTAACAATTCTATTCCTTCCTCTTTTGTTTTAGTGGTTGTTGTTATTGTTATCTCAAAGCCAAAGATTTTTTCCTCTCTCTCAGTTGAAATTTCAGGAAAGGTAATGTGCTCTTTTATCCCGATTGTCAAATTCCCTTCTTTGTCAAAAGATCTTTGATCTATCCCTTCGAAATCTCGAGACCTGGGGAAAGCAACATGAATTAATCTTTCTAAAAAATCTTCCATTCTTTTTCCTCTCAAGGTAATCTTTGCTCCAACAATATCTCCCTTTCTGATCTTAAAACCTGAAACTGATTTTCTTGCCCCTGCCAAAACTGGCCTTTGACCTGCAATCTGAGCTAAACCTTCCAATATGGGCTGATAAGCTTTCTCTTTTTCTTTTTTAGTTTTTTCTTTTAAGAGCTTACCAAATCCTACATTCAAAACCACTTTTTCAATCTTGGGAACAGCCATCGGATTTTTATAGCCAAATCTTTCCATCATCTTGGGAACAACCTCTTTTTGATATTTTTCTTTTAAATGCCTCATATTTCTTTTCCGCACTTTTTACAAATTCGAATTTTTGATTTTTGCTTTTTTGTTTCTGATTTCGTCTTATATCCTACTCTTGTTGCTTTTTTACATTTGGGACAAATTAGTTTCACATTTGAAACGTTAATAAGTCCGGGAACGGTCACAATCTCTCCCTTTTCTCCTGTTCTTTTAGGACGGATATGCTTTTTTTTCAAATTTATCCCCTCAATAATAACCCTCCTTTCTCTTGGAAAAGCTCTTAAAATCTTCCCCTTCTTTCCTCTATCTTTACCTTTAATTATTAAAACTGTGTCACCTTTCTTAATCCTCATACTAATTCCTCAGCTAAGGCAGCTATCTCTTCAAAACCTTTTTCTTTTAATTCTCTTGGAATAGGCCCTAAAATTCTTCCTCCTTTAGGTTTCTTTGTTTTCCCTTCTAAAATAACGGCCGCATTCTCATCAAAGCGAATATAGCTGCCATCCTTTCTTCTGTAGGCTTGTTTTTGTCTGATAATCACGGCCCTTACAACATCGTGCTTTTTAACCTGCCTCCTGGGCTCTGCCTTTTTCACCGCAGCCACTACTAGATCACCAATCCTCGCATATCTTCTCTTGCTTCCGCCCAAAACCTGAAAACACTGGATCATTTTAGCCCCGGTATTATCAGCTACTTTTAATTTTGTTTCTGATTGAATCATATTTTACCTACTACTCTCCATTTCTTTTCTTTACTTAATGGTCTACATTCTTCAATAAACACCTTGTCCCCTACTTTGTATTCCTCTTTCTCATCATGAGCTTTATATCTTTTGTGAACTTTATAAACCTTTTTATATCTTGGATGTCGAACCTGCCTCTCAACTTTAACAACAACCGTTTTTTGCATTTTATCAGAAACAACTTTTCCTTTTAATTTACGTTTTGGCATAGTTTCATTATTTATTAAGTAAAGTTAATATTTTTGCAATATCTTTTTTTGTTTTCTTAATCTGGCTTGTATCCTTTAACTTTCCTTGATCCAAATCAAAACGTAAAGCTCGCAACCTCTCTCGTCTCTCTCTTAAAATTTTTTCTAATCCTGATTTTGATTTCTTTTGTAATTCTTTTATCTTCACGGATTTATTAACGTTTAATAAATTTTGTCCTTATTGGGAGTTTATAGGAAGCTTTTTTGAAAGCTGTTCTTGCCTGTTCTTCTGTCACTCCTCCAAGTTCAAAAATAATTCTTCCTGGCTTTATAGGAAAGACGTAATGATCAACCTTTCCTTTACCTCCTCCCATAGGAACCTCTGTTCCTTTCGTGGTCACCGGTTTGTCAGGAAAAATCCTGATCCAGAGCTTACCTTTCTTTTTCAAGTGCCTCACAATAGCCCTTCTTGCTGCCTCAATTTGACGGGAAGTTATCCATTTTGTTCCCAAACTTTTTAGACCATAACCCCCAAAAGCTAAAGTCGTTCCTCTAGTAGCTAAACCTTTGGAACGTCCTTTTTGTTGTTTTACATATTTTGTTTTTTTAGGAAATAACATAATTATCCGAGTTTTTCCCCTTTATATATCCAGACCTTAACTCCTACTACTCCGTAGGCACAAAATGCTCTGGCTGTTCCATAATCAATAATAGCTCGTATCTTCTGACGAGGAAGTTGTCCTTTTTGTAATGCATCCCTTCTGGCAATCATGGTTCCGTTCAACCTTCCTTGAATTTGTACTCTCGCCCCTTTTACCTCTTTTGAGGTTATGATTCTACTCAAAGCTGATTTCAAAACCCTTCTGTAACGAACTCTTTTTTCAATCTGTTTAGCTATCCATTGAGCAGTAAGGGGAGCCGATGACCAGACATTTTTAACTGCTTTAATTTCAAGTTTTAAAATTCCTTTTTTCTTCAATATCTTATTTTCTAAAAATTTTTTCAATAATTCTGCCCCCTCCCCTCTTCTACCAATAATGAGGCCCGGCCTTGAGGTGAAAATAATAACCTTTATTTGGCCGGGAAATCTTTCAATTATAATCTTTTCCACAGAGCAGTCTTTTAGTTTCTTTTTTAAAAATTCTCTAATCTTAAAATCCTCCTCTAAAAGCTTGGGGAGTTCTTTTTCATTCAACCATCTTGAATTCCAATCTTCATTCCTCTCTATTCTAAATGCTTTGGGATGAACCTTAAAAGCCATATTAAAAAGCTTTTCTCCTAAAAATTCTTTTGGGTTCTTCTTTGACTCTAGGCCGTTGCTTCTTTATTCTATAGGGTGTTCTCAGCTGTTTCAATTTCTTTTTTTGCTTCTCTCTTTCTCTTTTTTTATCTTTTAAAGGCTTTTTTACTTTTGCCTTCTCTTCTTTCTCTTTTTTTGACATCTTTTTTATCTCATCCAAGACCAATTCTATATGGGAAGTCCTTTTATGAATCGGGAAAAACCTGCCAAAAGCCCTTGCCCTAACTCTTTTTAAGGTAGGGCCTTCGTTTACAAGAATTTTTGATATGAAAAGGTTAGAGGTTTTAAAACCGAAATTATGTCTTGCATTAGCAGTGGCAGATGCCAAGAGCTTCTTTAAAGGTTTTACTGCCCTTTTTGTTGAAAAATCAAGCAAAGTCAGGGCTTGATCAACCCTTTTTCCTCTAATCATATCTGCAACCTGTCTGACTTTTCTCGGAGCAATTCTTAAATATTTTAATTGGGCGGTTACTGGCATATTACTTCTTTGGGGGTTTTTCCATCCTTTCTTGAATTCTTCGTTGCATCTTACCTCCATGCTTTTCAAACTTTGTAGTTGGAGCAAACTCTCCTAACTTGTGACCTACCATATCTTCTCTTACAGTAACTGGAATAAACTTTCTACCATTATAGACTTCAAGGGTAAGGCCTATCATTTCAGGACTTATGACAGAACCTCGAGACCAGGTTTTTATAATCTCCTTTTTCCCCTTCAATCCCTCTATTTTCTTTTGTAATTTTGGGCTAACAAATGGCCCTTTTTTAAGTGATCTTGCCATAATTACTTCTTTTTTCTTCTTTCAATAATATATTTTTGAGTCGATTTTCTTTTTCTTGTCTTTACTCCTCGAGCTATCTTTCCCCAGGGCGTTTTGGGATGAGGAAGACCAATTGATGTTTTCCCCTCTCCTCCACCATGACCGTGAGGATGATCAACAGGGTTCATGGCAGAACCCCTTACCTGAGGCCTTCTTCTTTTGTGTCTGATATCGCCTGCCTTTCTATGCTTAATGAACCTATGCCAGGATTTTGAAACCTGTCCGACAGTAGCAAAACATTCACTTCTTACTTTCCTGATCTCAGTTGAAGGCATTTTAAGATGACTGAAGCCTCCTTCATGAGCTAAAACCTTTGCCCCTGCTCCAGCAGATCTTACCATTTTTCCACCCCCTCCAGGTTGCAATTCAATATTGTAAACCATAGTTCCTGAAGGAATATTCTTGAGCTTCATCCTATTTCCGATCTTTGCTTCTGCTTTTTCAGAAATTAAAACCTCATCTCCTACTTTCAAGCCCTGAGGAGCTAAAGTGTATCTCTTCTCTCCATCTTCGTATTGCAAAAGGGCAATAAAGCCTGTTCTGTAAGGATCATATTCTAGGGCAACAACTTTTGCAGGAATGTTAATTTTCTGCTGTCCCCAATCAATTATCCTATAGCGTCTTTTTGCCCCTCCTCCCCGATGACGAATAGTGATTCTCCCGGAACGAGAACGACCGGCTCTTTTTTTCAATGTCAAAAGCAGCCTTTTTTCAGGTTTCTTTTTTGTTAATACTTTTTTGTATTTTCTTTTGGTCTTCATATTGAAGGAAAAATATCTATTTTTTGACCTTCTTTTGTCTTGACAATGGCTTTTTTAAAGCCAGGTTTTAAGCCTTCTTGTCTTCCTAATCTCCTCTTCTTTGAAGGTTTTTTTATTATTTTAACTGCCTCGATATCAACCCCATAAAGTTCCTCTATTGCTTTTTTAATTTCTATCTTATTGGCATTTTTAAAAACCTTAAATGTATACTGACCTTCTTTAGCCAACCTAGTTGATTTTTCCGTAACGTAAGGTGATTTCAAAACTTTATAAGCCAGAGAAGGTATTTTCTTTTTAACCTTTTTTTCTTTTGGTTTTTCAACCTTCTTTTCCAAAACCTCTTTCTTCAGAATCTCTTTTTTCTTCTCTGGTATCTCCTTTTCTTTCTTTTTTTTCTTGAATCTATCTAAAATGGCCATATTATTAAGTTTTTAGATTTTTAAGATTTAAGGAAAGTTTCCTTTAAAACTTTAATTGATTCTTTTGGTATTATCAAATATTTATATTTTAATAAATCCAGGACATTACTCTCTCTAGCTAATATTGTTTTTACTTTTTTAATATTCCTTAAAGATTTTATCAAATTTTCATCTTTTTTGGCTAACAAAAACAAAACGCTACCTTCTTTAAAATCTTTAATTTTCTTTCTTAAATTTTCCATCATTTTAGCCATAATTTTTGTTTGGGGTTCTTTAGTCTCTAATTTATCTAAAACCAATAATTCCTTATCTTTTACTTTTGAACTCAAAACCATAAAAAGGGCCTTTCTTCTCATTTTCTTTGGAATTTTCTTCTTAAAAACCTTCTCTTTTCTTGGTCCAAAAGCTACTCCTCCCCCTATCCATATTGGAGAACGGATTGAACCATGCCTTGCCCTTCCTGTTCCTTTCTGTCTCCAGGGTTTTCTTCCTCCTCCTGAAACTTCAGCCCTTGTTTTTGTATGAGCTATAACCTGTCTCCGATTTGCCATTTGAGAAACCATAACCTGATGAACTAAATCTGAATTCATCTCAATCTCAAAAATCTCCTGGGGCAACCTTATCCTTCTTAATTTTTCTCCTTTTTGATTGTAGGAATCAATTAACATAAATTTGTTATTTTATACTTCTTATCTCTAATAATGTTCCTCTGCTTCCAGTAATTGCTCCTTTCACTGCTATTAAATTTTTTTCAGAATCAATTTTCGCTACTTTTAAATTTTTTACCGTCACTCTTTTTCCCCCCATTCTCCCTGGCATCTTTTTTCCTTTTATCACTCTTTGAGGAAAACGAGAACCAGTAGATCCTGGTGCTCTTTCTTCATGTTTTGTTCCATGAGAAGCAGGTAAGCCAGCGAAACCCCATCTTTTCACCACTCCAGCAAACCCTTTACCTTTTGAGATTCCTGAGATCTTAACCTTATCTCCTTTTTCAAAAATCGAAACGTCAATTTTGTCACCAATTTTATACTTTGAAACATCTCCTTTAAATTCTCTTAAATGTCTAAAAGGCTTTTTTTTCTGTGATTTTTTTACTTTTTTGGGTTTCAATTTTTTAAATCCTATCTGAATAGCTTCGTATCCATCTTTTATTATTTGAGTGACGAAACAAGGCCCTGCCTCAATCAAAGTAACAGGAATAACTTTTTCATCCTCAAAAATCTGGCTCATTCCAATTTTTTTTCCTAAAATGAATTTCATGATAGATAATACTAATCTATGAATGGAAAAACTGGGCTAGTGCCCAGTTTTCTGGAGACTAGTCTAATATGTTTTAAACTTAAATTTTTA
>JAUWXI010000067.1 GCA_030616435.1 Candidatus Parcubacteria bacterium
ATTAAAAAGGATGGGAGTTCAAATCAAGGGAGTGACCTATCATGATTTACAGATAAAACAAAGAGAAGATGGAGGCTGGGAAGTAACTGTTTTATTTGACATTTAAAATATTAAAACAAAATATGAATGCTAATGTCTATCTTCAAAAAAGCAAAAACAGAGAAAAATTTGTTAGGGAGGTTTTTGAAAAATTTGAGATTAAAAAAGAACTGAAAGAAACCAAGAGAGTTTTACTAAAGCCAAATATTGTCTCTTTTGAACCTTATCCTACTACCACCTCTCCTGAGATGTTGAAGATTTTACTTGAGTTGCTCTTGGAGCAGAAAAAGGAGGTTGTGGTAGCTGATGCTCCAGCTTTTGACGCTGGTCCGTCTGGAGAGATAATTGAAAATCATCCCCTAAAGAAAATCTGCGATGAATTCGGGGTTGAAATGGTTAATTTGAACACTCAAGAATTTAAGAAAGTGAAGAGCCCTTCTTTTCAATTAAACGTTTCTACCTTTCCTTTTCAGTTTGACTTTATAGTTTCTTTACCAGTTTTAAAGTCCCACAGTACTACCGGTATTACCGGAGCCTTAAAAAATCAATTTGGGCTTCTTGATTCAGAACAGAGAGTAAAGCTTCATCTCCCTTTACCCAGGCAAGACATTCATAAAGCTATAGCTGAACTCAATCTAATTTTCAAAATAGATCTCTGGATAGTCGATGCCATTGAGACCTTAATTAAAACAAATGAAGTTAGACATGGGGGTGAGAAAAAAGAATTAGGCTATATGTTGGCAGGCAGAGACCCGGTGGCCTTAGATACTGAGGGATTAAAACTACTCAAAAAAGTTGATCCAAACCTGAGAGATAAAAGCCCTGAAGACATTTTACATTTAAAATGGGCAATTGATCTTAGGCTGGGAAAAGCAAATTATCTGCTATAATAAATATAAGAACCTTGCTTTCAGCAAGAACCTTGATTTCTCACTTCGTTCAAAAATATGATTTCAAAGAAAGATTTTAAAAAAATATCACCTTGGCTTTGGGAGATTCCAAAAAGCTTTAGATCTGATATGCGAGTGCCAGCTCGAATTTATGCTTCAGAGAAAATGCTGGAGGATATAGAAGAGGGAGCGTTCACTCAAGTGATAAATGTGAGTACACTTCCTGGAATTGTAAAATATAGTCTTGCGATGCCTGATATTCACTGGGGGTATGGTTTTGCGATTGGCGGGGTAGCAGCCACTAAGCTTCCAGGGGGAGTTATTTCTCCTTCGGGAATCGGTTTCGATATAAATTGCGGAGTCCGATTGTTGAAATCAGATTCCAATCAAAAAGAAATTAAACCTTATTTGGATCAATTAGCTGCTGAAATGCAAAGAGAGATTCCTTCAGGACTGGGAAGAGGAAGAAAAATAAAACTTTCCATTGAGCAAGTTGAAAAAATTTTAGAGGGCGGGGTGCCATATCTGGTTAAAAAAGGTTATGGAGAAAAAGAAGACACTGAAAATTGTGAGGCAAAAGGGAAATTAGAATGGGCGGATGCCTCAGTGGTTTCAGATCATGCTAAGAATCGGGGTAGAGGTCAAGTTGGGACTCTCGGATCCGGAAATCATTTCTTGGAAATTCAAAAAGTTGATGAAATTTTCGACCAAAGAGCGGCTGAGGCCTTTGGATTATTTAAAGGCCAAATCGTTGTTATGATCCATACTGGATCGCGGGGGCTTGGTCATCAGGTTTGTACTGATTATTTAAAAACGGTAGTCCAAGCTCTTCAAAGATATAGAATAAAACTCCCTGATAGAGAATTAGCATGTGC
>JAUWXI010000002.1 GCA_030616435.1 Candidatus Parcubacteria bacterium
AAAGTTTCAATTTCAATTTCATCTCCCAAAACTGCTTGGGAAAAGGAAATAGGAACTTCAATATAAAGATTATCTCCTTTTCTCTCAAAAGCTCTGTGTTTCTTTATAAGAACCCTTACATAAAGATCCCCTGCCTTTCCGCCTCTTCTCCCAGAGTTTCCCTTGCCTTTAAATTTTACCACCTGATGGGAAGCTGCTCCTGCTGGAATTAAAATCTCTATTTTTTCTCCATCTTTAATTCTTCCTTCGCCTTTACAAACATTACAGGAAACTTCCGGTCTTGAGCCTTCTCCGCCACATTCAGGACAAGTAATATATCTTGTAAATGAACCAAAGAAAGTCTTTTTAATTTGCTGAACCTCTCCTGTTCCTCTACAAGAAAAACATTCAATTATTTTGGTTCCAGGCTCAGCTCCTGTTCCCTGACAGCGAGCACAAACAACAAATTTTAAAAGATTGATTTTCCTCTTTATTTCCTTCAAGGTATCTTTCAAAGGAATTTCAATGTCAATATGGATATCCTTTCCTTTTTTTAAATCTCTCTTTTTGAAACCTGCAAAACCTCTACCAAAAAATTCTTCAAAGAGGTCCTCGAGATCTTCTATTCCTAAATCGAAATCTCCAAATTTTTCCCAAGTAAAATCAAAACCTGGTCTTCCCTCGAAAACAGTTCCAAGCCTGTCATATTGAGCTCTCTTTTCTGAATCAGAGAGCATTTGATAGGCTTCATTGATTTGTTTGAATTTCTTCTCGTCCCCTCCTTTATCTGGATGATATTTAAGGGCCAATTTATAATAGGCTTTTTTTATCTCCTCAGGAGAGGCATTTCTGGACACTCCCAAAATTTTATAATAATCTCTCATATTTCTTTTTTCTTTTCTTTAGTTTTTTTATACATTTGAACGCCAATTTTTTGAATGACTTGAGACAAGCCAACAGTTTTTGTTTTTATATCTTCTATCTTATCTCCTTCTTTTACTTTTTTCAAATCATCTATTTTTTGTTGGATTTCTTTTTTAAAATCTTCTGAAATCTTTTCTTTTGATTCTCTCAAAGTTTTTTCACAAGTATAAATTAAAGTATCAGCGGCATTTTTAGCCTGTGCTAATTCCCTCTTCTTTCTATCCTCTTTAGCATGTAATTGTGCTTCTCTTTTCATTTTTTCTATTTCTTCTTTTGAAAGACCAATTGTTCCTTCAATCCTGATGGACTGAGAACGACCAGTTGCCTTATCTTTAGCTGTAGCTGTTAAAATTCCATTGGCATCAACATCAAAGGTTACTTCAATCTGAGGGAGTCCTCTGGGAGCAGGAGGAATTCCATCTAATATGAATTGTCCCAGTGTTCTGTTATCAGCTGCCATAGATCTTTCTCCTTGTAAAACGTGGATGGCTACTGATACCTGATTGTCTGAAGCTGTTGAAAAAATCTGACTTTTGGAAGTGGGAATGGTAGTATTTTTGGAAATTAGAATTGTATTTATTCCGCCCAATATCTCAATACCAAGAGATAAGGGTAAGACATCCAAAAGTAAAACACTTTTAATTTCACCTTCTGGAGCCTCCCCTGCTTTCTTTGCCCTCAAAATTTCTGCCTCAATTGCTGCTCCCATAGCCACAACCTCTTGAGGGCTAATAGATTTATTAGGTTCTTTGCCAAAAAATTCCTTTACTGCCTCTCTAACAGCAGGAATTAAAGTTGTTCCTCCAACCAAAACGATTTCATCAATATCTTTCTTCTTCAATTTTGCTTCTTTCAATGTCTTTTTTGTCCTCTCAATTGATCTTTCTACTAAATCCCGGGTTTCGTTTTCAAATTGGGCCCTAGTTATCTTGTAATACAAATGTTTGGGTCCTGTACTATCAGAACTGATAAATGGAAGATTAATTTCTGTATTTTCAGTGCTTGATAATTCTATTTTCGCCTTTTCAGCAGATTCTTTTAACCTCTGTAAAGCCAAAGGATCTTTTGATAAATCAATACCTTGTTCTTTTTTAAACTGACCTATAATCCAGTTAATTATTCTTTGGTCAAAATCATTTCCCCCCAAATGAGCTTCTCCTCCGGTAGCTAATACCTCAACTATATCTGGAGCTATATTTAAAATTGTGACATCGAAAGTACCTCCTCCAAAATCAAAAACCACGATTTTTTCTGGTTTCTTTTTTCCAAATCCATAAGATAAGGCTGCTGCTGTAGGCTCATTAATAACTCTTAGAACATTGAATCCCGCAATTTCACCTGCTGTCTTTGTTGCTTTTCTTTGTGAATCGTCAAAGTTTGCCGGACAAGTAATGACTGCTTCTGTAATAGTTTGGCCCAATTTGTCTTCTGCATCTAACTTTATCTTTTGCAGAATCATCGATGAGATTTCAATGGGCGTATACCATTTATCGCCCATTTTTACCTCCACTCCACCATCTGTTCTCTCCCTGGTTTCATATGATAAAATCTTTAATTCCTTTTTAACCTCAGGATCAGAGAATCTTCTTCCGATAAATCTTTTTACCGAATGGATAGTGTTTTTCGGATTGGTAATAGCCTGTCTTCTTGCCAAAACTCCCATTAATCTTTCCCCACTTTTTGAAATAGCAACAACAGAGGGTATTAAAATTGAACCCTCTCTACTTTCTAAGCATTTTGGCTCTCCTTCCACAATAGCAGCCATCTTGGAAATAATTGTTCCTAAATCAATACCTAAAACTTTTGCCATAAAATTCCTGTGAATTACGAAATACCTCTATGAAATTCGTAGCTTTATGTGGTTTTTACTTTAATTTCGACTTTCTTTTCTTTTTTGCTCTTTTTGGTTTTGCCTTGGGAATGGAAATCTTCAAAATCCCTCCCTCATAAACTACTTTTGTCTTCTCTTCTTTTACTTTTCCTCCGTAAGTCTTAATATTCTTTTAATATTTTTACTATTGAATGGATTAAACTAATATTCTTTTCATAAGCCATTCTTTTTGGACCCAAAATTGATACGATACCTTCTTCTCTTTTTGGAAAATTACATTTCCTCAAAATTAGACTAAAATTTTCAGCTTCTTTAAAAGGATTTTCTTTGCCAATATAAATTTTAATTTTAGAATTAATTTTCAAATCTTCAATACTCTTTTCAAAATTATCTAAAAATTTAGCAAAACTCCACCTAAAAGCTTTGTCTTCGAATTCAGGTTCTTTCAATACCTCCTCCCAGCCTTCCTTGAAAAAGAGGTTCTTCCCTAAAAGACAAGAGATGACAAAATTAGAAGAAGCTTTGGCTAAAGATTTTGTTAATTGACCAACAAATTTAAAAATATCCTCTCTATCTCCTAGCCAGAGCTTTTCTTTTATTGTAAATAAATCAAGAAAGTCAGAAATTTCTTTTTCAGATAGACAATCTACGAAAAATCTGTATCCTTTATCTGTAGGAACCCTGCCAGCTGAAGTATGAGGCTGGAAGAGATAACCTTTCCTGGTTAAGGCCTGCATTTCAGTCCTTATGGTGGCTGGTGAAATACCAAATCTATACTTTTTTTCAATCAATTGAGATGCAACCGGCTTAGCAGAATCAATGTATTCTCCAATAATTCTTTCCAGGATCTTTTGTTGTCTCAAGGTTATTTCCACTAATTTTATTATAATCACCATCACTCTCTTGTCAAGATTGCTAATAAAATGAGTTCAGAGGCTTATTTAATCTGTGGGTCTTTCAAATTTTATTTAGATTTGTTAAAATATTTTAATGTTTAATAAAATAGATAAAAAAGGGTTATTTTGTTTAATTTTCATTTTAGTTTTAGCTTCTTTTTTGAGATTGTGGAAATTGGATTCTATTCCTCCCGGACTCTATCCTGATGAAGCAATCAATGGAAATGAAGCAATTTTAAATCCCGGCAAGATATTCTTCAAAGAAAACAATGGAAGAGAGGGGCTTTTTATAAACTTGATAGCCCTCTCTTTCTCTTTATTTGGCCCTAGTATATTCTCTTTAAGATTGGTTCCAGCTATCTGTGGTATCTTAACTGTTTTGGGATTATATCTCTTAACTAAAGAGTTTTTCAAAACAATTAAGAATCAGCAATTAACAATTAACAATGAATTGGTGGCCCTTTTGGCCTCTTTTTTCTTAGCTACTTCTTTTTGGCATATCAATTTCTCAAGAATTGCCTTTAGAGGCGTTTTAGTTCCCTTGTTATTAGTTTTCTCTTTATATTTTTTGTTCAAGGGGTTTAGAAAAAAAAGAACTTTTGACTTCATTGTTTCGGGAATCCTTTTTGGCTTAGGTTTTCACACCTATATTGCTTTTAGGGTCGCTGTCTTACTTTTGGGAATGATTTTAATTTCAAAGTGGTTAACTCGCAAGGAAGGGAGTTCACGAAAAACTTTCATACTCAATGCTTTTTACTTTATACTCGCTATCACTATTATTGCTCTTCCTATTGGAATTTACTTTTTAAAAAATCCTAGTGATTTTTTTGGCCGAGCGGCCGGAGTTTCAATTTTTACTCAAGAAAATCCACTAAAGGCACTGGTGAGAAGTTTATTCTCCCATCTGCTAATGTTCAATTTTTATGGAGATTACAACTGGCGTCACAATATTTCAGGCTCTCCAATTCTGTTCTGGCCAGTAGGAATTTTATTCTTAATTGGGTTGTTTTATTCTCTGAGAGAGGCTTATTTTGCTTTCAGGAACAAAAACTACTCACTCCTCACAACACACCTCACACTAATTAGCTGGTGGTTTATAATGTTAATTCCTGGCATTTTGACCTCTGAAGGTATTCCCCATGCTCTAAGATCTATTGGGGCCATCCCCCCAAGTTTTATTTGGGCTGGTCTGGGTGGATCACTCATTTTTAAAGTTATCAGAAAAAGAATTCCTTTTAAGATAAATGGGTTTAATTATTATTTAATAATTTTTAGCTTGATTTTTTTGACCCTCTCTTTCATCCTAGCCCAACATTCTCGCTATTTTGAATTATGGGCAAAAAATCCTGAGACAAAAAATGCCTTTTCAAAAGATTTTGTAGGAATTGGAAATTATTTAAATTCTTTAGCTGACAAAACTCAAAAATATGTTATCGTTAATCAACCGGGAGTGCCTATCCCCTACCCTGAAGGGATTCCCGTGTCAGCTCAAACTCCAATGTTTATGGAAATCATTAAATTTGGAGAAACAAGGTCTATTTATTTGTTGTCTGAGAATTTAGATCAAATTAAAATAGAAAAAGAGACAGAAATTACACTGATGAAATACGATCAAGAAATATTTAGCAAATTAATCACAATGTTTCCTATAGGAGAAATTCAAGAGGAAAACGGAATTTGGATATTTAAGATCAGATAATATGTCTAATCGTCTTACAACTATTATTGCAGTCTTGTTTCTGATATTTGTGTTTTTTATAACTGTTTTCAGTATGAAAGATGATTCTTTAACAATGGATGAATTGGCTCATTTGCCAGCAGGTTACTCTTATTTGACAAAAAAGGATATGCGACTGAATCCTGAACACCCTCCTCTGATTAAAGATTTAGCTGCTCTTCCTTTGCTCTTTATTCAAGGAATAGAGTTTCCAGAGAATATAAAAGCTTGGAAAGAAGATATTAATGGTCAGTGGGATTTTGGCCATTATTTTCTTTATGAAATGAAAAATCCTACAGAAAAAATGATATTCTTTTCAAGAATTCCAATGGTTTTAATTTTAATTCTTCTAGGCTTTTATGTATTCAAGTGGACAAGGGAGCTTTTTGGAAATAAAACCGCTTTGCTAGCCCTATTTTTATTCTCCTTCTCCCCTACTCTTTTGACTCATGGGAGATTGGTCACAACTGACGTTGGAGCTGCAACAGGATTCTTCATTGCCACCTATTATTTCATTAAGGCTCTGAAAGATCCCTCGAAAAGAAACATTATTCTGGCTGGAATTTCCTTTGGCTTGGCTGAACTTTCAAAATTCAGCACAATCCTTTTAGTTCCATTCTTTGTATTTTTGGGAGTATTCTGGATTATTTCAAAATCTGGAAATGTAAAGAAAACAGGTAAAGTATTTTTCTTAACAATGGTCTTAGGGTTTATTTTAATTTTGCTAATTTATCAATACCATGTCTTAAATTATCCTCCTGAAAGACAGGTCAGAGATATAGAATTTTTGTTGGGCTCTGGTCTTTTCAGATTTTTAAGACCCTTACTTTCTAAATTAGCTAAGGTTCCTGTTTTAAGGGCTTTAGCCCAATATCTTTTTGGATTATCCATGGTCTTTGAAAGAGCCACCGGGGGCCACACAACCTACTTTTTAGGTCAGGTTTCAGCTACTGGCTGGAAAAACTATTTTCCCATAGTCTATATCATAAAAGAGCCCTTAGTTTTTCATATTTTAACCTTAATAAGTTTGCTCTTTTCAGCTCTTGCCATTAAAAAGCCTTTTTTTAAAGATTCTAAAAAAAGATTGCTTAATTGGGTAAAAGAAAACTTTGTTCTTTTTGCTGCATTTTCCTTTCTCTTCCTTTACTGGGCCTTCTCTTTGTCTTCTTCTCTCAATATTGGAGTAAGACACCTACTTCCCATTTTCCCCTTTACTATTATTTTAGTTAGTAGAGGAACAATAAAATGGCTAAGAGACCCTCGTTTAAGATTAAAACAAGGCCTCTTGGCCTTATTAATCCTTTGGCAGACAATTTCTGTTATTGGAATATATCCCCACTTTCTTGCTTACTTTAATGAAGTAGCAGGAGGGCCTAACAAAGGTTATGTTTACACTGTCAATTCGAATCTAGATTGGGGGCAAGACTTAAAAAGATTAAAGAAGTGGGTAGATTCAAATAATATTGAAGAAATTTATGTTGATTATTTTGGAGGATCAGATCCTAAATTCCATCTAAAAGAGAAATATAAAGAATGGTCGGGAGCTCGCGATCCAAGAGAGATTGAAAAAGGAAGCTATCTCGCAGTCTCAGCCACTTTTTATCAAGGAGGAAGAGGAAGGCCTGTCAAAGGATTTGATCAATCTCATTCTCATTACCTCTGGCTCTCTGAAAAGGATTTGGTAAAAAAGATAGGCTATTCCATTTTTATCTTTTACATCCATTAAGATGAACTTTTGTTCAGGATTTTATTCAAGACTCTGATATTTTGGATAGACCATATTTCCAAATCTCACATCAATGTACTCCAAAATCCCTCTTTTCTCTGGAGGGATTTTGTTCTCTAAAGCTAGTTTTAATTTTGTAATTTGCCAATCTAAATCCTCTATAAGGCTAAAATAAATCTGCCACCCTTCAGAAGTTTTGACATCCAATCTCTTTGGGGAAGGAAGAAAGAAATATTCGATATCGATTTCGAGAACCTCTAAGGTTTTTTGGATTTTCAAAATTTTCTCAAGATTCTCTTTTTCAATCACTTTATCTCCCAAATTAAAATTGGTTCTTTCTGATTTGACGATGAAATTTGAATTTAATGCTTCAGCCTCTTCAAAGATCACTCCCTCCTTATTTATCAAATAGGGAGTGGTTTCTTGATAAAAAATTCCAATTTTTTTTCTTTCTTCAATTTCTACAATTATTTTTGAAGGAAATCGTTTCTTGAAAGAGACTGTAGCTATTTGAGGATAATTGTCCAAAATTTCTTTTTCTGGAATTTGAAAATCTAGCCAAAAAATACTCTTTGAAGAAAAAAATATCAATTTTTTGAAAATTTTTTGCTCAATTATTATTCTGAGATCCTGACTCTGAACCTTTTCATTTCCTAAAATCTCAATCTCTTTTAGTCTAAAAAATGGGGAAAAAAAGAGAACATAAAAAGCTCCTCCCAAGACTATCAAAATTAAAAAAGAAATTAGTAAAAATTTTTTTATACTTTTCTTTCTTCGATACTTCCTATAATAACTTTGATGTTTTTTAAGAAGAGTTGGCATTAGAATCCTCTTTTTTTCTTTCTCAATTTCTCAAAAAAATAGGTTGGCCAATACCTCCAAGAAAGAGGTAAATCCTGAGTTTTGACATATTTTTTTTCTCGGCCTCCAAAACCTTTTTTAAAAAGAGTTAGACCTGCCCAAGGATGACTTTTCTCACCTGTGGAGACTACTCCCCAAAAATTGTAGAGATAACAGTCTCGTCTCTTAGCCTCTCTTATTGCTTCCCATTGTAAAAGATAGCTAACCGGAATTTTAGGATGTTTTAATAAGGAGGCACCGTGATGATAAAAAGCGATACCTTGCCAGAAAACAACTACAGCAGAAGCCAAAACTTCATTTTTATATTTCCCAATAAATAGAACTATTTGATTATCTGGTAAAAAACTCAAAAATTCATTTCTTAAATAATCCAAGGAAAATGGTATAAAGTGGTGGCGTTTTACTGTTTCTTGATAGAGCTTGTTAAAAACTTCTAAATCTTTTAGATCCTGGCTTTGAAAAATCTTGAGGTCTTTATTCTTCAGCCCTTGGCGGATTAAATAGCGAGTAGTTTTCCGCATTTGCATTAAGATTTCTTTTTCAGAAGATGTAATATCCAAAACCCAAGTCAACTCAGGATGAATGTGAATAGGAGCTTTTCTAAATCCCAAATTTTTGAAAATTTCGTGATTCTCTTCATTTCTCTCCCAAACTGGGGCTATCTTGATAGAACTCGCTTTTTCTTCTTTAGTAATCTCTTT
Source organism: Candidatus Parcubacteria bacterium (assembly GCA_030616435.1). Classification (GTDB taxonomy): domain Bacteria; phylum Patescibacteriota; class Minisyncoccia; order Minisyncoccales; family JAUWXI01; genus JAUWXI01. The sequence continues at coordinate 8,636 of JAUWXI010000002.1, forward strand.
TAATTTTTTTAAAATTGCTTTTAATATTTTTGACCTTTGAGCTTTAAGATTTGAGATTGTTATAGGGCCATGAGGCAAAAGCAAAAAAGTCCCCCTTTTAGCTTTTACTTTTACAACTAAAGCACAAGAAACTAATGAATCGTTTACAAACACTCCTAATCGCCAGATTCTCTCAAACATTCTTTTATTAAACTCCCCCCAATTCCAGGACTGTAAAAAAGTCTTCTCCTTGCAACCTGAAAGGAAATCCTCCCAAACCTTTTTTTCTTTAACTTCTAAAATTTCCATAATATAATCTCTACAGCCCTTGAAATTACTTTGTGATTATAAATTTAGTTATTCTTTGGGCATCTTTTTTCGAAATATTGATATGGATTGGTAAATTTAAAATGCTCTTTGCTACTTTCTCGGCTTGAGGGCAAGTACCAAAAGTATAACCCATTTTACCTTGATCTGTATCTGGAGGAACAATCGGAGTTTTTCTCCAGCCATCATCCAAAAAGATTTTTTGCTTTCTTGCCTGCTTTAAGATTTCATCAGTATCATAATTTTCTATTAAAATAGAATATCTCATATAAGTTCTTTCAGGATGTTTTTTTGGCAATACAAATCTTAAATCCTTTAAATTTTTATCGTAAAATCTTGCAATTTCTTTCCGGTGAGTATTAAATTTATTTAATTTTTTGAACTGATATAAAGCTAGGAAAGCTAAGGCATTAGGTATCTTTTTTGGAATATAAGATGGCTTCTTCCCTTGCTTTTCTTTTTTGTGAACTGCTTTTGAAAGGATTTTTAATTTTTGGAAAGCTAATAAAACCCATCTCCCGAGTTCAAAAAAGCTATAAAGAGGAATTATCAAATAATTTGTCAAAACAGGATGTAATAGTTGTTGAAAAATCCAAAAATTCGAGGGAAAATCAATTTTCTCTTGAAAATCCTCTATCTTTTTTGCCAGAACATCATTATTTGTCACCGCTATTCCCCCATAAACAGAGGATATAATTTTGTCACGCCCAAAACTAAAAAAGGAACCTTCCCCAAAAGTGCCAATCTTTTTCCCTTTGTAAGTAACTCCCAAAGAATGAGCGCAATCTTCAATCAAGACCAAATTGTTTTCTTTGCAAATTTTCAAAATTTCATCCAATTTTGCTGAGTGCCCAAATGTATGCTGAATCATCACTACCCTACTCTGCTCCGTAATTTTTCTTTTCAAATCTTTCGGATTCAAATTTAAAGTCTCATCAATATCCACAAAAACCGGCTTTAAACCCGACCAAATTATTGAGTTTACAGCTGCATTACAAGTAAAGGCCTGAAGTAAAATCTCCTCACCCTTCTTTAAACCCAGACTCTTTAAAATTGCCAAAAAAGCAGATCTTCCACTATTAAAAGTAATAACGTGTTTTACTCCTAAATATTTCCTAAATTCTTCTTCAAATTCTTTTATTTTTTCTCCCCTTTTCCAAACTTTTAACTTGAATATTAATTTTAAAGCCAAAAAAATATCATCTTTTTCGGTATTGGGAGAAAGAGAAATAAAAATTGGTTTGAAGTGTTGGAAAAATTTCATAAATTTATCTTAGAATCAACTTGTCAATTAATTTCTCCGGTACTCTGCTTTCCAAAAGAATAACATTTTCAGATGTTGCGTAAGGTTTAATTTTCTCAAAAATTTCTTTTGGATTTTTTAAAAACAAAATGTTTTCTTTTTTCATTCCAGCTTTGGTTGCTCCTTGTTTTATCTCTTTAAATCTATCTTTTGTAGTAATGATTGCCAAATCGCAAATTTTACCTATTCTCTCCCCTATTCTCTTATGAAACCTTTTTGAAGCTTTACCCAGTTCAATTAAACAGGGCATAACAATAATTTTTCTCCCAGAATAAATTTTTAAATAATTAAAGGCGGCTTTAACTCCAGCTGGATTTGCAGAATAAGAATCGTCAACAATAGCTATTCCTCCGATTCCCTTTTTCAGCTCCATTGTTTTTGGAAAAGGTTTTATCTTCTGGCAGACCTCAGAAATTTCCTTTAAATTCATTCCTAATTCTTTTGCTATGATAACAGCTCCTAAAATATTTGAAACATTGTGAGCCCCAAAAAGATTGAATCCAAAATCGGCTAAATCTCTATCCTTTGAGAAGACACTAAAAGAGATGAAATTCTCTCTAACTTTAACATTTTCGGCCCAAATATCTGATGATACATTTTTTACGATCCTGGAAAAGGCATTATAGAGCTTTTTTCTCTTTTTTGTCCTTTTGTAGAGTTCAAAACAATATTCGTCGTTCCCATTAAATATTGCTAAGCCATCTTCTGGCAAGCTTTCAACCAACTCATACTTTGTCTTAATAATATTTTCTTGGGAGCCAAAAGTGGCCATATGCTGTTCATTGATGCCAGTTAAAATCCCAATTTTTGGCTTTGCTATATCACAAAGCAATTTTATCCCTCCTCTATTATAAGCTCCCATCTCTGCAATAAAGATTTCATGCTGAGGTTCAAGATCATTTAAAATACATTGAGAAATCCCTACTTCTGAATTCTGATGTTCTTTTGTTTTCAAAACTTTCTTTTTACCATATTTTGAAGCCAAAATTTTATACAAGAATTCTTTGGTTGAAGTTTTTCCGTAAGAACCTGTAATTCCAATAACCAAAAGATTTTTGAATTTTTCCCTTTTCCTTTTGGCCTTTTTAATTATGAGTTGATTTCTTAGAAGAACAGTTAGAGGCTGGAAAGAAAGGACAATTAAGGAAGTAATGAGGGGAGTGAAAATATCAAAAACTAAAAGCCAAAAAGAAGAATCAAAAAGAAGAGTAATTTGAGGAAAAGCAAAAAGAGTGGTAAAGAAAGGGACATCGGAGAAATTATAAAATAAAAAGACTGCCGCGACGAAGAGATTCACTAAAATAAGAACTACAGTTTTTTTAGTTAAAACTGGCTTCTTTATTTTTTTTCTGAAAATATCTCCGAAAGCTTTAATTGATTCCAGAAAATACAGAACCAATACAAGGTAAGGAAAACACGCCAAATACAAAAATGAAGTCTGGGTTATTGCTTGATATCGATTAGCAGTAAACCAGAATAATAAGCGATCAGTCTCAGTTGCAAGAATTAAAACTGTAAAAAGCAAAAGAATTTTCAAAAAGAGGAGCCAATCCAGAAAAAGTCGCTTTCCTTTTTCAGTCCGAAAGTGATCTAAAAACCGACCAACATGATATTCTTTTAACTGCCAGAGATAAAGATAAAATAAAACGAATTTTGTAGTCCGGATAGACCAAAATATGGCTAAAAATATGATTAGAAGAGAAAGCATTTTATTTTTCTACTCGAGGAATAAAATCTCTAATAAATTTTACTAATTCTTCTGGATGAGTTAAATTAACCTCGTGGCCTGCTTTAGAAATAATTTCTAAGGTTGAGACTGGGATTTCTTTATTTATAAGATAGGCATTGTTCAAGGGCGTAATTTTGTCTTTTTGACCCCACAAAATCAAAGTGGGAATTTTGATTTTAGAAAGATAAGAAGTTAAATCCTCTGCAACAACTTTCTTGAATGTTTCTTTCATAACTCCCTTTGCCTCCAAATAGTCTGTTTTTCTTAAGACAAATTTATAAAAAAGCTTCCTGAGAAAATAATAACCTGGAAGAAAGGAAAATTTTTTAAAAAGAGGGGCTATTTTTGAAATTAAAGGTTTTCCTTTTCTTATCCCAGCAGCTGAAACTAAAATTAGACCTTTTAATTTTTCAGGATATTTCACAGTAAACTTGATAGCAATTCTCCCCCCAAAAGAATGGCCCAATAAAAAAAACGGTTCAGAGAACCCATCACAAAAATCTTTGAGCCAGTTAATATAATTATCTAGATTCCATGGCAGTTTTAATTCGTTTACTTTTTTGAAACCTGGTAAATCCGGAACAATTACTTCCAGCTCTTCTTTCTCAAGGAGCTCTTTTACTTTCTGCCACTTTTCTTTTGAACTCTGCCAACCGTGCAAAACAATCAATTTTTTCATCTTTTAATCAGTTTAAAACCCAAATATTTTTGCAAGATTTTTGGAACCTTTACGCTCCCATCTTTTTGTTGATAATTTTCAATAATAGGAATTAAAATTCTTGGCACAGCAATAGCGGTTTGATTCAATGAGTGTGCAAAGTTAAGATTACCTTTTTTATCTCTATAACGAGTATTCAAGCGTCGGGTCTGGAAGTCAAAAAGATAAGAATCAGAATGGGTTTCACGATATTTATCTTGAGAAGGAACCCAAGCCTCGATATCATATCTTTTGACCTGGCCATCAGCTAATTCTCCAGCGCAAACATTAACTACCCTATAGGGCAATTTCAGGGCCTGCATAAATTCTTCAGAATTTTTGAGAAGTTCCTCATGCCATTTTACAGACTCTTTTTCATCACTTTTGCAAATGATGACTTGTTCTGTTTGCCAAAACTCATGAACCCGCATAATCCCTTTTACATCTCGGCCATAGCTTCCTACTTCCTTCCGAAAAGCCACCGAAATACCAACCATTTTTATTGGTAAATCTTTCTCATCCAAAATCTCATTGGCATAATAAGCCATCAAAGGCACCTCGGTAGTCCCGGCTAGGAAAAGGTCATCGTCAACTTTATAAGCGTCTTCCCTGCCGCTGGGAAACATTCCGGTTCCAACCATAGCAAGCTCTTTCACCATTGATGTTGGCCTAAAAAGGGTGAATCCTTTTTTAACCAGCTCATTTAATGTCCAGCGCAAAAGGGCTTGTTCAAGTAAAACGGCTTCATTTTTAATTACATATTGTCTAAAGCCACCTATTTTAGCTCCTCTTTTAAGGTCCAAAAGATCTAAATCCTTCATTAAAGTAATATAGTTTTTTACCTCAAAATCAAATTTTGGCAGCTTTCCCCAGAATTTAACTGGGACATTATCTTCTTCTGTTTTTCCCTCTGGAACATCAGAAGCTGGAGGAATTGGCACTCGAAGCATTAAATCATTGAATTCTTCTTCTATCTGTCCCAAACTCCTTTCTAGGCCTTTAAGCTCGGCCTTGATTTTTCTTCCTTCTTCTATCATCTCTGTGGTAGGCTTTTCAGCAGAGATAATATTTATTCTATGCCGAAGCTCCTCGATTTTCTGTAAAAGCTCTTTTCTTTTTTTATCAATGTCTAAAAGCCTATCAATATCAACCTTGACTTGCTTTTTCCTACAACCCTCTTTAATGATTTTGGGGGTTTGACGGATGAATTTTATGTCTAACATATTTACGAAGTTCCTTTAATATATCTTAAAACAAAAAACTCAATCTTTAAAGTATAGAGAAAATCCCCAGGAACTTCCTGAGGACTTTAGGCAAAACCCTTTAACAACTTATCCAGATTTATTTTTTCTGTTGCTTTTTTGAACTCTCTTTTTCTTTCTCTTTCTTTCTACTTTTTTCTTTTTTATATTTTTCAATAGCCTGTTCTATTTTGTTCATAGCTTCAACATCAAGGCGGTAAGAAAAAGGATGCCGCTCTTCCCAAGTTAAATCTGTTGGGCATGGTTTTCCAGTTTTAAAATATCTTGCCATATTTGCACCTCCCTTATTATTTTTTAGAAGAACTATAATTCTCCCGAGTGACGAATGAATTTTATATCTTATATTTTATACTTTATACTTAATATATCTTAAAACAAAAAACTCAATCTTTAAAGTATAGAGAAATTAAAAAAAGAAGAAGCCCTCAAAAACTTTCTGAGGGCTCAAGAAAAAATCCTTTAACAATTTATCCAACCACTTCAAGGATTTCATCCCTTTCATCCTTTTGAGGCCGCATAATTATCTTAATCACCTTAGTCCCTGCCTCCTGGTTTAACTTAGGTGTCATGAAAGGTTGCACTTTTTGAGCAACAGTGACAACTATCTTAGCTTCATATAGAGAAGCTATTTTAGCTACTTCTCCTTCTAAAGGTTCATCAATAACTAATCTATCAGCTTCTGTCGGATCTACAACTTGGTGTCCGCGCTTCTTGATTTCCTCCTGGAGCAAAGTTTTAAAAGCCTCACTTCTCGAAAAGATTGCAATTTTCATGGGAACTATATACTTAATTACCCTGAGGATTTTCCTTCTCTTTCTCTTTTTTTAGAGTTTTTTTGTCTTTATACTTTGAGCGCCCGATTGCGCCAAGAACTTGTCTGAAGGGCGCTTTTATTGGCTTGTGTTTTTTTGATGGTCTGCCTTTTTTCATAGTTTATTTTGGGGGCTACCTTTCCAGTAAGCCCGTTATAAGATAGATTACCACGTTTTGAGATTTCTTGCACGATTTCCATAAACTTTTCGTCCATTTCGGTCGTCCGAGCGTTGAAGCGAAAAACGAATTCATCTATATAGCGCTGCAGATGCTTCCTGCTCATCGAATGATACGTGCCGTGATATCCTCTTTTAAATAAGGCCCAAAAACTTTCGATAGAATTAGTATGTATTTCACCTTTAACCCATTGCTTTTGAGAATGTTTTACGCCACCCCGACGATAACCGAATCTGGGAAGTTTTTTATAAACGCTTGCTTCGTCCGTCATTATAAAAGCACTGGGGTCTATATTCTTTTTAATTTCATTAAAAATTATGTGGGTCTCACGTGATTCAATCTGGAAAGCTTTTATTTTGCCTTTTCTCTCTGTCATTCCCATTACAGGGATTTTATTTTTGAACCCCTGTTTACGATTATGCTTACCTCCAAGATAGGTTTCATCCACTTCCACTGTGCCGAATAATTTACCATCATTCTGCTTCATCGCTTCCCTAATTCTGTGGTCCATAAACCACGCCGTCTTTTGGCTAACACCGCATTGCTCTGAAAGCTCAATAGAAGAAATCCCTTTCTTACTTGTTGTAAGTAGGTAGATAGCAATAAACCATTTTTGAAGAGGAAGCTTACTTTCACCAAAAATCGTCCCCGTCTTAATGGTAAAATCCTTTTTACATTTAACACAACGATAGCGCTTTCCGTCTGAGAAACGCAAAATCTTGCTATGGCCACAATGAGGGCAATAATCTCCCTTCTTGAAACGAATGGCTTCAAAGTATTTTCGACATTTTACTTCTTGGTTGAACAACTGTGTGAACTCGGTTAGATTTTTGAATTTGGTTTTCATACCTTAATTATATCCCTATCAAGTAGGGTTGTCAAGTTCCTGAATTAGGGAGCTGTGGATAACTCAACCTTGACGAATACACCTCATATGCTAAAGTTCATACAGTAGTCCTTCAGTTTATTCCTTACTTTTTGGCTGTTTGGAAGTGGGGGGTTGACAAGCGAAATGAAGTTGTAGTAGTATTAAAATATATGGAACAAAATATTAACAAAACAAAAACAGAAGTTAATGACAAAATTACGACTCCGTATTTATCTGTGGCCCGATTAGATAGGGTTATAGACCTTGCTTCTAACCGAAATTTCTCCACCATCTCTTATTCACTATTTGAACAGTATGGATTTAGCAGGTCGGATGCGATTCTTGCCTTTAATCTTTTCAGGTTTTTGGGGTTGGTTGATAAAAACGGAAAAGCAACTGACCTTATGTCAAAGTTGCACCTACACGGGGATGTAAAAAAGCAGGAATTTGAGAAAATAGTCCGTGCGGCCTATAAAAAGCTTTTTGATGCAACTAATGGTAAACCACACACTCTTAACAAAGAAGAACTTTCGAATGAATTTGCTATTCACTACAATCTTACTCCTCGCATTGTAAGGTCAGCAATCCCAGTATTTCTGAAACTTTGTGAATACGCTGGGTTAAGAGAGGAAACCCAAGCTCGAGAAGTAGGTAGCAAAGTTAAAAAAGAAAAAAGATTACCTCAATCAACAAAAGAAACTCCTGGTAATGCTGATTTTTTCCCGATACCTATAGCTGAAGGGAAGATGGTGCTAAATATTCCAAATGAACTACATACTAAAATTCTCGAGGGTGAGAATGAAGAATTTAATAAAGCTTGGCGTGAGTTAATATCTAAACTTAAAGAATTCGCAAAAGACCATCTTCAGGATAATATTCCAGAAAAAGAATCCCCCGAAGAGAATTCGGAGGAAAGTTAAATTATTTTAAAGCGCCGTGCCCTGCTATCGTCCCAAGCAGGTCATAGTCGAGACCATTAAAAAGCTTGAAAAATCAACGATAGCAGGACAAGGCGCTTTAACTTAGCAGGTAAACTTTTGCGTGGGTGGTGGAATTAGCAGACACGGTCGTCTTGTAAACGATTGGTTTGAAAGAATCTTATGGGTGCGAATCCCATCCCACGCAGATGTTTGCCTGCTATTTTTATTATAGCTTGTCAAGAACTTAATAGCAAAGAGTTATCCACAGTTAGCAATAATTATATTCTACTTGATTATTATGGAATTGTCAAGCTTTAAGGTGTAGGGTAATTAAGTATATAGTTCCCCTATTTATAATTATAATCCCAAAATATCACTCATTTTTTGCATTGCTTTCAATCCAATTTCTACAAATTCCTCTAATGTCAAACCAATCTCAGAACAAGAAACAATAATTGTCCTGTTAACGCTCCTGGCAAAGGCCTTTTCTTTAAAGCGCTTTAGAACATTTTCTGTTTTTAAATCTTTCAACTTTCTTGAAGGTAAAACCAAGGTTGCAGCCACAATTAAACCAGTTAAAGGGTCTACACAATATAAGGCCTTGGCCAAAAGGGTTGCAGGTGCAATACCATGAATTTCATTATGAGTTTTAACAGCATGAACAATTTCTTCGTCAACTCCTAATTCTTCCAGTATTTTAGCACCTAAAATTGAGTGCTGGTTAGGATTATCTTTAGTTTCTTCATAATCTATGTCGTGTAAAAGACCCGCTAGAGCCCATTTTTCTTCTTCAAAAGCTTGTTTCCCAAAATGCTTAGCCAAAGCTCTCAGACAGGCTTCTACTGCTAGGCAATGCTTTATCAAATTTTGATTTTTGATTTTCTCTTTAACTAATTTTAAAGCCTCTTCTCTGTTCATCTTTTCATTTTTGAAACAGTTAAAGTTTTCATCTTAAAAATTAATAAAATTAGTCCCAAGATTCCCAAAACGCTACAAAGAAAATAGTTTTGGAAATCAGAAATTAAACCCAGAAATGGATTAAAACGAGATGGCCAAAATGGAAAAACATCATAATGCATAAAAGAATCAAAAAACAAGTGGAGGGCACAACCCAGGAAGGCACTAAAAAATAAATTTAAAAATCCCTCCTCTTTTCTGGGGATGAATTTGGAAAAAAACCCTATTTTAAACTTAGTAAAGAAGTTTTTAAAATTATTCAAAATCATAACAATCAATAAAGAAGCTAAAAATCCCCCAAAAAGAGAATGTAAGATCCCATGATGGGGATAACTGTAATAAGAATAGTTCCGATTATAAATAATAACAAAAAGGGGCTCAATATCTAAAATAACACTTCCTAAAAGAAAAGGTAAAAGACTCAACCTTTTAAAAGTGAGCCCAAAAAAAAGTCCGGTGCCTAAATGAAATGGAGTTAAAGGCATATTTTTTATTTTGGCCGCATTGTTGGAAACAAAATAATCTCTCTCAAACTGTGAGAGTCGGTTAAAAGTGCTACTACTCTATCAATTCCCATACCAAAGCCTGCAGCAGGTGGCATTCCATATTCTAAGGTCTCCAAGAAATCCTCATCCATTCTTTGAGCTTCTTTCATTCCTGCCTCAAAAAATCTTTCTTGCTCTCTAAATCTTTTTCTTTGTTCTAAAGGATCATTTAACTCTGAAAAAGCATTGGCTAATTCACAACCTGCCACAACCAACTGAAAATTGGCTAATTTTTCTGGATTTTTCTCAAGAGTCTTGGCTAAAGGTTGGAAGCCTAAGGGATAATGAATAACAAAAGTTGGTTGCCAGATCTCAAGCCGGCAATATTTTTTGTAGATTTTATCAGCTATTCCGGCCTTATCTTCTCCTTTCTCAAATGGTACTTTTAACTCTTTTGCTTTCTTGGCTAAGGCATCTCGATTTATTTCTTCTAAGTTAATTTTTGTATATTTTCTTAAAAGTTGAGAAAATTCTATCCTTGGCCAAGGAGCTCCAAACTTTATTTTCTTTCCTTCATATTTAATTTCCAATCTTCCAAAAGTCTTTTTAAGCAAGTACTCAAACATTCTTTCAGTTAATTTCATTAAATCCTTGTAATCAGCGAAAGCCCAGTAGAATTCAAAATGAGTATAATCTGGATTGTGGAATCTATCCATGCCTTCATTACGAAAAACTCTTCCGATCTCATAAACTTTTTCAAATCCTCCCACCAAAAGGCGCTTTAAATAGAGCTCTGGAGCTATTCTCAAATATAGATCTAAATCCAAGGCATTCAAATGAGTCTTAAAAGGTCTGGCCGTAGCTCCCCCATAGATTGGTTGCAAAATTGGTGTCTCAACCTCTAAAAACTCTTCATTCTCCATGAATTCCCTTATTGTTTTTATAACTTTTGATCGGATTTCAAACTTTCTTTTGACTTCAGGATTAAAAATTAAGTCCAAATAGCGCTTTCTGTATCTTTCTTCAACATCTTTTAAACCATGCCATTTTTCTGGTAAAGGTAAAAGACTTTTGGCTAACATTTTAAAATCTGAAGCCTCAATCGTCTTTTCTCCTGTTTTTGTCTTAAATAATGTCCCTCTCATTTCAATAAAATCACCAATATCAAAATTATTTAAGAAAAATTGATAGGCTCTTGCCCCTAATCTGCTCTCTTTAAAGTAGGCTTGAATTTTTCCTGTGCCATCTTCAATATGCAAAAACGTAGCCTTTCCATGTTCTCTTTTTGTCCTAATCCGCCCTGCCAAGATTATTTCTTTTTTTGATTTTTCCAAACTAACAAAATCTTCTAAGGTTTCTGAAATTTTGTGAGTCCTTTTTGTTTCTTCTGGAAAAGTTAAAAGCCCAGCCTTTCTAATTGCCTTCAATTTCTTTAATCTATTTTTTCTTAATTCATCGATCGTCGCCATAGACTAATTCAGTTTATCTCATTTTCTGTTAAATATCAAATAAAAAAGCATATACTTAAAGGATAAAATAGATGCTTGATTACAATAGGCTGCCAAAAAATAAATTTTAGCTGTCACTTATTCAATTTTTAGAATTTTATATTCTATTTTACCTTCTGGGGTTTTGACTTGAACTTTTTCTCCTTTTTTCTTTCCCAATAGAGCTTTACCTAAAGGAGATTCAATTGAAATTTTTCCTTTCAAGGGGTCTGTTTCAACTGAGCTCATAATTTGAAATTCTTTCTTTTCATCCTTGTTTTCTACCTGAACTTTAGAGCCGATTGTTACTGTCTCTTTTATTGTAATAGGTTTTATAATTCTCGCATTCCTGATTAAATTTTCCAATTCAAGAATCTCACCTTCTAAAAAGCTTTGGGCTTCCCTTGCCTCCCTATACTCTGCATTTTCGGAAAGATCACCAAAAGAAGCAGTTTCTCTCAATCTTTCGGCAATCTCCTTTCTTTTAACTTTCTTTAAATATTTAAGTTGTTGCTTTAATTTCTCTAAAGCAGTTGGGGTAAGATATTTTTCCATAAGAACCTTGCCTTCGGCAATAACCTTAAAATTACTTCGTAATTATAATCGTCTCAGAAAACCTGTCAAGGGGTTCTCAGACTAAAGTACCAGTTGAGAACTTCTCTTACTACTGGCAAAACAACCATTTGTAAGCCTGGAACTTCCTCCACCATTATGGTTAAAACAATTTCTGGATCTTCATAGGGAGCAAAAACTGTAACCCAGCTATGATAGAAATTTTCTTTTGAGGTCTGGGCTGTTCCTGTTTTTGCAGCAGAAGAAACTGGCAAAGAATTCAAAATAAAGGCTGAACCTGAAGGAGAAGTAACCGCCTGTCTCATCCCCTCTCTAACAATTTCAAGATTTTCTTTTTTAACAAAGTTTTCTCTTAAAATCTTGCTTGCTATTTTATCTACAACATTTTTGTTTTGATCTAAAAGCTCTTTGGCAAGCATAGGTTTATATAAAGTGCCTCCATTAGCTATGGAGCCAAAAGCTGTTACCATTTGCAATGGGGTGGTAGAAAAAGCACCCTGGCCAATAGACAAATGGTAAGTGTGCCCCAAGCGCCAAGCTGTATCTATATCTGGTAAAATTCCTTGTCCTTCTTCTGGCAAATCAATGCCCGTTTTCTCTCCCCAGCCAAAAAGTTCTAACCATTTAATTATCTTTTCAGGACCCAAACCCCCAAAGCCCTCATATCCTCCGCCAATAGTATAAAAATAAATGTTGCAAGACTCAGCAATGGCTTTTCTCATATCAGTTGAGCCGTGAATTCTCCAATCGTGATACCTATATTCCTTAGGTTCTATTTGAGGATAATAGGGATTTTCAATAGAAATTACTCCCTGACAATTTATTCTCTTTTCTGGCCAGATTATTTTTTCCTCCAAGGCGGCAGTAGCAATCAAGGGCTTTATGCTTGAGCCCGTAGGATATCCAATGCCAGAAATTGCCCGATTAAAAAGAGGTTCCTCAGGATCGTTTTTCAACTCTTGCCATTCTTCTTCCAAAATTTTCTTTGAAAAAAGGTTGTTATTAAACGAGGGAATGGAGGCTAAAGATAGGACCCCTCCAGTTTTGGGATCCAAAGCTATGGCAATCCCTTTTTTTGTACCACTCTCTCTTAAGGCCTTAGATAGCTCTTTTTCAATCTTTTTTTGTAACTCAAAATCTAAATGTAAAAGAAGGCTTTTGCCAGATTCAGATGTCGAAAGAATTTCTTTTGAAATTATGTTCCCTTTAACATCCCTCTCAATTTTAAAAACTCCCTGTTTTCCTCTCAAGTCCCTTTCATAAAACTTTTCAAGCCCCCCTTTACCAATTTGGTCAGCAATGGAGTAATCTTCAAAAATTTCGAGTTCCTCTTGGCTTATCTTCCCTGTAAATCCTAAAACATGGGAAAGAGTTCCCTCTTCAACATAATCTCTAACCGTGTTTTCTTCTATTAAAAATCCTTCTATTTTCTTTGAAGCAATCTCAGTCTCCAACAAGATTAGTTTTGTATGATCTAAATTCTCTGAAATTAAAACACGGGGCAAATCCGATTCCTCAATCTCTCTTTTTAAATTTTCAACATCTTTTTCTAAAACCTGAGAAACTCTTCTGAGGACTTGGTCTCTTTGCCTTTTTTCCCAAGGAAGATCCCTTTTTTCACAGATTAAATCAAAAGCTCCTTTATTAAAGACCAACTGAGTTCTGTTTCTATCATAAATCACCCCTCTTGAAGTTCTTATGGGAGAGAGTCTTTCCTTATTCTTCTCAGCTAATAAAGTGAGTTCTTTTCCTCTGAAAACTTGCAAGTAAAAAGTTTTTGAGCCTATTAAAAAGAGTAAAATCAAAACAAAAATAAAGAAAGTTTGTAAAACCCTCTTTCTCAGGGGAACCTCAAGCCTTCTTTCCGATATTTCTAACTCCCTCTGTTTAACTAGCTTATCCAAAAGAATCTCTTGAGGTTCAATTTCTGCTCCTTGCCTTCTTATTCTGTACCCTTTAAAACCTTTTTTTGAGTGAAAGAAAAATTTCATAAAAAAGAAATCCTAAGATTGCAAAAATTAAATTGTAAATCAAACTGACGGGTTCTAGGTTAAAAGAGATCAAACTTCTTTTAAAACAAATTTTAAAGAGAAAAAAAGAAAAATTATAAAGAAGCAAAGCAAGCAAGAAGATAAAAATAAACCAAAAAAAACTCTTTTGTCTGATAAGACTCCAAACAAACCTTAAAAAAAGAATTACAAAAACCAAATTAAGGGTTTTTATTCCAAAGATTCCTCCAGAAAAAACATCCAAGAAAAATCCTCCAAAAAGAGCAGGTAAAACCCAATCTTCTTTAAGATCGAAAAAGATTAAAAGGAACATGGCAATAAAAATCAAATGAGGAGTAAAATTTGCAAAACTAAAATGAACTAAAAAACTCTGTTCAATGAGGCTCAAAAGGAAGAAAATCAAGAGGAAAAGGAAATTTTTTACCATTTTTTAATCAAAAAAACTTTTTCTATCTTTTTAAGATCAAAGAAAGGAACAACAGTAGCTGTTTGAAAGGGTTCAATATCTAATTTTTCAAACTCTTGGACTTTTCCAATCAAGAGACCTTCTGGAAAAATCCCTCCAAGAATATCTGTAACTAAAAGGTCTTCCTTTTCTATTTCTGCTTCTTTTGGAGCTAACTCAAAAGAAAGCCGTTGATTTCCTTTTCCTTTTAAGACTCCTTTTATCTCCTTTCCCTCAACTTCACTTGGAACAAGTTTTTGAATTTTGGCTGAAAAGCTAATTTCCTCATTTGAAATCAATGCAATCTTTGAAAAATCTTCATAGACTTCGCTTACTTTTCCTAAAAGAACTTTTTGTTGGGTGATTACAGGAAAACCCTCTGAAACCCCCTCTTTTATACCTGAATCAATTAAGAGAGAGTCTTCAAAAAGGTCCTTTGCTATAACCTTTACCAAGATTAATTCAAAATCCTCTTGGAGCCCTATATTTAAAGCCTCTCTCAAAATCTCATTTTCTTTTTTTAACTCCTGTAATTTTACAATTTCAGCTAATAGTTCTTGATTTTTTAGTTCAAGAATCTCAAGCTCTTTTTCTAAAGTTTTAGATTTTAAAAGACCTCTAAAAAAACTAGAAATCTCTCTTCCTTTTTGCCAAAGAAACTCCAAGACAGGTGTAGATACTTTAAACAGGGTATTCTTTAAGTCTTTTTGAAAAAAATTTAAAGAGAAAAGGATCAGAATTACAAAAAACAAAATTGAAAACTTCCTTAATCTCATTATTTTATTATACCCTGAAACACTTTAGATTTAAAAGCAAATTAAAAAGCCCTCTGGTGACGGCGTCCTACTCTCGCGCCGAAGCACTACCATAGGCCTTGGGGTATTTCACTACCGTGTTCGGAATGGGAACGGGTGGGACAACCCCAGTATAGCCGTCACCGAAGGGCTTTTTACTCAAAAATATGGTCACTGATTACTAGCTGAGGTTACGATTATTAGTACTGCTCGGCTCAATCCCTTACGGGACTTACACCTACAGCCTATCAAGGTTGTAATCTCCAACCAATCTTAATAAGTCCTAATCTTGGGGTGGGCTTCGAGCTTAGATGCTTTCAGCTCTTATCCCTTCCTAACTTAGCTACCCAGCGATGCCGCTAGCGCGACAACTGGTACACCAGAGGTTAGTTCACTCGGGTCCTCTCGTACTACGAGCAACTCCCCTCAAGACTCGACGCCTGCGGTAGATAGGGACCAACCTGTATCACTACGGTCTGAACCCAGCTCACGTACCCTTTTAACTGGCGAACAGCCAGACCCTTGGGACCTTATACAGCCCCAGGATAGGATAAGCCGAC
>JAUWXI010000063.1 GCA_030616435.1 Candidatus Parcubacteria bacterium
GAAGTGAACAAAAAGTCAAATAAAATAGCGCGTCTTGCGGGCAAGGCGCGCTACTAATGCCGGAGCTTCAGGGTAAATTGGTCAACCCCAATTTACGAGCCCTTTTTGTACGTTCTTTAATTCTCCTCCGAACCTCCAGAAAATCACAAGCTACCTTTATCCTCCTCGGCCTTAATTCTCTTTGGGGTTCAGGGGGAAGTATTGGAAGATTTGACCATAAGTCTTAAACCCTCTCACGAAGCCTTTCCTCTTCTGTTCTTAAATGAGACAGTTCACGGAGAAGTTCCATCCCCTCTCTAAAACGGCGTTTCTTTATTGTCTTCCCCATTAAGAACATAACTCATTCCCTCCTCTCAAGATCAGATTGGGAAGAAATCATCAAAGATACTTGTGACACCTGCTAAGGCTTCCTATCTGCAGCAAGTCGTTCTTCCTTAAAATCCTCTGCTGCTTCGGTAAAAAGAACCAAATCGTTTAATTTTCTTTGACCATATCTTTCCCTAGCTCCATTAAAATCTACTTCAACTCCTTTAAAGTCAGCTCCTACAATCGTCCCAACCCTTAAAGAACCTATCTCCATCACCTCTTTGCCTATCAGGTCACCAGGATGACGAATTTCAGGGTGGCTGGCTGCCACAGGACTTTGGACAGGTCCTGTCTCCGGTTCAATCTTTCTTCCCCTGAGTCGATGTCTTTGATAACAGGTTGGACAGATACGCTCCCCTGTTTTAGGGTGACGATAAAGAAGCTCTTTCGGTCCCTTCTTGCACTCTGGACAGGTATTTATTTTTGAGCCAGCTGTTCTCCCAGACGCAGGTGGCGAGGAAACAGTCGATCTCCCTGCCAATCTCTTTTTGCTCACTACCAATTCGGGGTTTCTCTCTTGAGTTTTCCTGTAGCAGGTCCGACAAACATTCTCCCCTGTAACCGGGTCGACAGAAGTAATAATCCTTGGCTCTTTTCGGCAAGAAGGACATCTGCCTCGCTTTACTGTCTTGGACACAGTATTTCACCTCCCTTTTGATTTAGTTTTGAGTGTACTGTTACATTCCGATGAATGTTTTGATTTTGGAAATGGGGATAGTAATGATTTCCCCTCCTGAATCAATAGTATTTAGCCCCAAGACCTTGCCTTCAATATCAAATAAAGAACTTCCTTTAAGGATATTTTTTTCAAAAATATTGGTTTTAATGAAATCTTGGCCAAAACTTTTGATAATCCCTTCGTTAACAATTTTTGAAGGTTCTTCTTTTTCAAAAATCACCCCGACCAGAAAAACTTTTTCTCCTAATTTCATTTTTTCTAAGTCAGCGAAGCTAACCGTTGGTAAATTGGCTTCCTCAATTTTTACTAAAGCTAAATTTTCTTTTAAGTCTCTTTTTAAAATCTGGAAATGAACTTTTTTCCCATCGATAAAAAAACTAAAAGTAGAACCCTGAGGAACCAGTTCAGCCAAGGTAACCACTAAGCCATCAGAAGTAATGATTAAACCCGAACCTTCTAAGATTTTTTCTGTTTTGGTTTCGGTTCTCACTCCGACCACTACTTTCTCTACTTTTTCAATGGCATTTTTAAGGGCAACGTTTTCTTGAATGGTGATCTCTTTTCTTTCGGTAACATAAACCGGGCTTTGCTCCAATCGATATTGATGAAAAAGTGGCCTTTCGATGAAATAGGGCCACAAAATTTGATCAGCAAAGATTCCGCCAACTATTCCTATAATAAAAATGCTAATAATTTTGAAAATATTTTTAAGCACAATGTTTAAAGCACAAATTTAAACAGCAACCTTTTCCTTTCGAGGTTTGGCTTTAATTAAATCTTTTAGAGTTCTAAAAATAATC
>JAUWXI010000009.1 GCA_030616435.1 Candidatus Parcubacteria bacterium
TTCAAGAAGTAAAACAAGCTTTAGCTAATTTAGGGATTTTCATTGAAAATGGAATTGTGAGAATAAAGGAATTAGTAGTAGAGAAATTAAAGATAGGAAGTCAGGAAGAACCCACAGGAATTACCCTTTATGATGAAGAAACCGGGGCGCCTTATTGTGTAAAGATGAAAGGAGGAGAGTTGATAAGTTTACCTGGAGAATGTGATAGTACCTCAATGAATCCCCAGCCACTACAAACTGGGGGAGGGACAGGTGCTGGTGATAACGTTAATGAAAATCAGCCCCCGGAACCAACCACTGAAGGCGGTGATTCGGGGCAGACAGAAACCAGCGAAAATGCACTGGAAGAAGAACAAGGTTTAGAGGAACCTGAGGAGGTTGTGGCAGAGGAAATTGCGCCAGAGGAACCTGTGGCTGAGGAGATGATAGAAGAACCAGTTGTTGAAGAACCTGTTTCGGAACCTCAAGCTGAGCCTCAACTCGAACCCGAGCCAGAGCTTGAGTCTAACTTGGCTGGAGAACCTGCTTCTATTGAAACTTCAGCGGTTGAGTCGGCGGGTGAGGCAAGTACTGAGAGTGATGGGGTTGAAAGTAATAGTGATACAGAATTGTAATATTGTCTGAGGAAAAATAATTTGTTAAAATAAAACTTACAAGACCTGTATGAAAAGGATTTCAAAATTTCTAATTTATTTGCTTGTTTTTTTATTACCTTTGTTTTTTTTGGGTTTTAGTAATGTTTTAGATTTTCCCAAACAAGGAGTTTTAATTCTCTTTTGTGTTCTGGCTCTTTTTTTCTGGTTTTTGAATGGAGTTTCAAAAGGAAGTTTTAAAATTCGCTTTTCTTTTCTGGATTTTTTGATTTTAGGATTCTCGTTAGTTCTGGCAATTTCAACCCTTTTTTCTAAATGGCAATGGGGTTCTTTCTGGGGCTGGCCTCAAGACACAGCCAGTAGTTTTTTAAGTGTCTTTTTCTTAGCTATTTTCTACTTTCTAATAACCAACCTTTTTGAAGAGAAAAAAGAAATTTTTCTCTTACAATTTCTCTTACTCGCTTCAGGTTTCTTCGTTGCTTTAATTGGAATTTTGCAGCTTTTTGGGAAATTTTTCCTTCCTTTTGATTTCACTAAAATCAATTCTTTCAATACTATTGGTACCTTTAATTCCTGGGGAGTATTTTTGGCAGGATTAGTTCCTCTGGCTATTGCCCTAATTTTTAACACAAAAGGTTTTATAAGGATAATTTTGGGGATATTGGCAATTCCTGTCTTTTTGGGAATAATATTTTCAAATTATTGGATAGTTTGGTTAGGAGTTTTGTTTTCGATGATTATCTTTTTGATTTTTGGTATTTCCCGTTTTGGGAAAATTTCTCCAAAGTTTTTGATTTTAGTAATGCTTCTTTTTTCAGTTTCTCTGCTTTTTGGAGTTTTTAAGGTTTCAATTCCAGGTTTACCTACCACTCCCCTTGAAGTTTCACCTTCTTATCGGGCTACCTTTAATGTGTCTTACCAGATGATAGGAACTTCTTTAAAAGATTTGATATTAGGTTGGGGGCCTGGAACTTTTAAATATGGCTGGTCAAAATACAAGAGTGCTCTTTTGAATCAAACAATCTTTTGGAATGTTCGATTTAATAAAGGTGCTTGTGAAGTTTTAGAAATTTTGGGAGAGAGAGGGATTTTAGGAACTATATCCTTTCTTTCTCTAATTTGTTTTTCTTTTTATCTTGGTTTTTCAAAGTTTTTGAAATCCAAGAAATCAGGTGGAGAATTAGTTTTTAGTTTAGCTCCTTTTGCAGGTTTTATAGGACTTTCTGCAATTAAGTTTTTGTATCCTGGTAATGTTTCTTTGAGTTTTCTCTGGTGGTTCTTTTTAGCAATTTTTATGGCAGGGCTTCCAAAACGAGAGAAAGTTTTTAAATTTAAACCTGATTCAAAGCTTTCCCTTTTGTTTTCTTTTGCCTTAATTTTAATTTTCATTTTGGGAGTGGTTTTGTTTTTCTTTGAAGGGCAAAGATTTTTGGCTGAGAGAAAATATAATCTTAGTTTTACTAGTTTAATGGCTGGGGATCGGGATAGAGCTCTAACTTTAATCTCTGAGGCTATAACACAAAATCAGCAACAAGAGATTTTTTGGCGGGATTTGGCCCAGATTTATTTAGATAAAGCTCAGGTAGAGATGTTGAGGACTGATATTTCAGATGAAGAAAAAACCTTGAATGTCGGAAACTTTGTTGCAGGAGCTGTAAATGCAGCCAAAAGAGCTACTGAGATAAATCCAGAAAATGTTGCCAATTGGCAGATTAGAGGGTTGGTTTACAGAAGTATCATTGGTTGGTCACAAGGAGCTTTTGATTGGGCCCTAAGTTCTTATGAGAGAGCCTTAGAATTAGAACCTACAAATCCATTTATTTTTGTTGAATTGGGAAGAACATATATAGCTCAGGCAAATTTAATACCAGGTCCTGAGATGACTGCTAATTTAGAAAAGGCAGAAGATCATATTAGAAAGGCAATAGAGTTAAAAGGAGATTATGCCTTAGCCTATTATCAGCAGTCCTTAATTTATGAACTTCAAGGAAAGAGTGAAGAAGCCATTGCTACCTTAGAGGGGGTAAAACAAATGGCTACTTTTTTACCAGTTTATAACCCTCTCTTAGATGTAGGTTTAGCTTTCCAATTAGGAGTTTTGTATTATCGCCAGGAAGATTTTAATAAGGCTCAGGCAGAATTAGAGAGAGCTGTTGAATTAAGGCCTGCCTATTCCAATGCCAGGTATTTTCTGGGTTTAATTTATGATAGAAAGGGAAAAACCCAAGAAGCTATTAAGCAATTTGAGGTAATTGCAGGTTTGAATCCTGAAAATCAGGAGGTAAAAAAGATTTTGAGCAATTTGAAAGCTGGTAAACCTGCCTTAGAAGGAATTATTACTACTCCCGAAACTATTCCCATTGAAGAAAAACCAGAAGAGAAGTAGTCCTTGACAAATTTTTGAAAGAAGAGTAAAATAAGGTTCAGACAAGAAATTTCCTGGTGTTTCCATTCTTTTATTTTCAGGGAGAAAAACTGAATATTTTTGAGAGGAAGAATTGAATAGATTTGAGCCCAAAATTAGAATTTTTGGGCATTTTTACCATTTTATCTTTAAATTTATTAGAATCCCGTTTCAATAAAAGTGATATGGAGGATTTAAATTATAAAAATTTTTCAAAGTCTAAAGTTTCATTCCCCCTTCCTAATTTAGTTTCTATCCAAAAGGACAGCTGGGATTGGTTTTGGAAAGAAAGTTTTAAAGAGCTTTGGGAAGAAACCTTTCCTATCAGAGATTATACTGAGAAGAAGTTGGAGTTTTCTATTATTGACTTTAAATTGGGAGAGCCAAGATACACAGACTGGCTTGAGGCAAAAGACAATAATGATTCCTATGAAGTTCCTCTGATAGTCAAAGCCCAGCTCAAGAATCTTAAAACAGGCGAAATCAAAGAACAGGAAATCTTTTTAACCGACTTCCCCAAAATGACTGAAAGGGGAAGTTTTATTGTTAATGGGGTAGAAAGAGTAATTGTTTCCCAATTAATAAGGTCTCCTGGTCCCATTTTGGTTTCCCACAGGCTAAGAGGTAAAGAGTGTTTCGGAGCCCAGATAGTTCCAAATAGAGGAGCCTGGTTGGAATTTCTATCTGATACCTCAGGCTTTATTGGGGTGAAGATAAATCGGAGAAGAAAGGTTGCGGCCACTACTCTATTGAGAGCTTTGGGGTTTGAAAATGATGAGCAAATAATTAAGCTTTTTGAAGACATTGATAGAGGGGAGCCGAATCACATTGAAGCCACTTTAGCCAAGGATCCAACTAAAACTCAGGCAGAAGCCTTTGTTGAGATTTATAGTCATTTAAGGCCCGGGGATAAGGCAACTCCAGATGCGGCCAGAGATTTTATTGAAAACATGATCTTTGATTTTAAAAGATATGATTTGGGAAAAGTGGGAAGATGGAAGATGAGACAACGCCTTGGAGATATTAAAGTTAAATCTCAAAAGTCAAAAATTAAAAAGGAAGACAGAGTTTTAAAACCTGAGGATGTGGTGGCAGTAATAAGAGAGATAATTAGGCTAAACAATACTCCAGGGGCGGAACCTGACCCAATAGACCATTTGGGAAATAGAAGGGTCAGGACTTTAGGAGAATTGTTACAAAACAGATTAAGAATAGGTTTGATGCGAATGGAAAGGATAATCAGGGATAGAATGTCAACCTTAGATATTGCTACTATGACTCCAGCCCAGTTAGTAAATCCCAGACCTTTTATGGCTGTAGTGAAGCGCTTCTTTGCTTCTTTTCAGCTTTCCCAGTTTATGGATGAGGAAAATCCCTTGGCTGAACTCGAGCATAAAAGAAGACTGGCTGCAACAGGTCCTGGTGGCCTGAAAAAGAAGCGAGCAGGTTTTGAAGTAAGAGATGTTAGACCTTCCCACTATGGAAGAGTTTGTCCTATTCAGACTCCAGAAGGCAAGAACATTGGATTGGTAGGACACCTGAGTTGTTTTGCTAAAATTAATCCTTTAGGTTTCATTGAAACCCCCTATTTTAAGGTGAAAAAGGGAAAAGTGACTTCAGAAATTGAATATTTCTCAGCTTTTGAAGAAGAAAAACACAATATTGCTCATGCTGGTGTAAAAATAGATGAAAAAGGAAAAATTGTAGAAAAAAAAGTGGAGGCAAGGATAAAAGGGAAGCCTGGTATAATTTCAAGAGAGGAAATTGATTTTATTGATGTTTCTCCTGATCAACCAATTTCCGTGGCCACAGCTTGTATTCCATTTTTACAAAACACAGATGCTGCCAGAGCCCTTATGGGTTCTAATATGCAAAGACAGGCTGTTCCCTTACTGAATCCGGAGCCTCCCTTTGTTATGACCGGTATGGAAGAAGAAGTGGCAAAGAATTCTGGCCTTCAGATAAGGGCAAAAGAAGATGGAAGGGTAAGAGAGGTTGATGCAGATCACATAAAAGTACAAAGTACCAAGAAAAAGGGGAGTTCAGGTATCAGAAATTATTCTTTAAATACATTTTTAAGAACAAATCAGTATAGTTGTTTTCATCAGAAACCTAAAGTCAAAAAAGGACAAAAAGTTAAGAAGGGAGAGATTTTGGCAGAAGGTGGGGCTCTTGCCAAAGGCAATTTAGCTCTGGGAAGAAATCTTTTAGTAGCTTTTTTGCCCTGGAGAGGGGGGAATTTTGAGGATGCCATCTTAATTTCAGAAGAATTAGTCAAGGAAGATGTTTTTACCTCAATTAATATTGAGAGCTTTCTTTGTGATGTGAGAGAAACAAAATTGGGACCTGAAGTTACAACCTCTGATATTCCAAATGTAAGTGAACAGGATTTACAAGATTTGGATGAAGAGGGGATCGTTAGGATTGGAGCTCAGGTGGGGGCAAACGACATTTTGGTGGGAAAGATTTCACCTAAAGGAGAGGCAGAGTTGACTGCCGAAGAAAGATTATTGAAGGCAATATTTGGAGAGAAGGCAAAAGAGGTAAAAGACAGTTCCTTGAGGATGGAGCATGGGAAAGAAGGGAGAATAATAGGCGTTAAAGTCTTTTCCAGAGATACAGGCCAACCACTGGAGCCTGGGGTAAGGAAGAGAATAGAGGTTGAGGTGGCCCAATTGAGAAAGGTTCAGGCAGGAGATAAATTATCGGGAAGGCATGGAAACAAGGGAGTGGTTTCAAAAGTTTTACCAGAAGAGGATATGCCATTTTTAGAAGATGGAACTCCAGTAGATATGATTTTAAATCCCTTAACAGTTGCCTCAAGAATGAATTTGGGACAAATTTTAGAAACCCATTTGGGATGGGCGGCAAAAAAACAAGGATATTTTGCTGTTACTCCTGCATTGGCTGGAGCAACAGAAGTTGATATTAAAGAAGAATTAAAAAAGGCAGGTTTACCAGAAGATGGAAAAGTTAAATTATATGATGGAAGGACAGGATTTCCTTTCCCTCAAAAAGTGACCGTAGGTTACATCTATACAATGAAGCTGGGGCACATGGTTAAGGATAAAATTCACATGAGGGCTATTGGTCCCTATTCTTTAATTACCCAGCAGCCCTTGGGAGGGAGAGCTCGGTTTGGGGGCCAGAGATTTGGTGAGATGGAGGTCTGGGCTTTGGAAGGATATGGAGCAGCCCATACATTACAGGAGATGTTGACCATCAAATCAGATGATGTTTCGGGAAGGGCAGCAGCTTACAAGGCAATTTTAGAAGGGGAGGAGATAAAAAAGCCTACCATCCCAGCCTCATTTAGACTCTTGGTTAATGAACTAAGAGCCTTGGGATTGGAGATGGAAATAAAAAAGAAAGAAGAAAAATGAAGACAGGAGAATCTACATCAGTAAGAATAAAATTAGCATCACCAAAGGAGATTTTGGGTTGGTCTCATGGTGAAGTTGCAAAACCTGAAACCATAAATTACAGGACCCAAAAACCAGAAAAAGATGGCCTTTTTTGTGAAAGGATTTTTGGTCCGACAAAAGACTATCAGTGTTATTGTGGAAAGTATAAAGGTATAAGATACAAAGAGGTTGTTTGTGATAGATGTGGAGTAGAAGTTACCACTTCTTCTGTCAGAAGAGAGCGAATGGGACATATTACTTTGGCTTGTCCTGTTGGCCATATTTGGTTTTTAAGAGGAGTGCCTTCTGCTATAGGTAGGTTTTTAAATCTTTCTAGAAGAGATGTTGAAAGAGTTATCTATTTTGCAGGCTACATTGTCACTAATATTTTGAAAAAGGAAAAGGAAAAGGTTTTAAGAAAGATTGAAAAAGAATACAAAACAAAAGCTAAAGTTCAAAAGTCAAAAATCAAAGACAAGAAGGAGTTAGAGAGGGAGTTGGAGAAATTAAAGGAGGTTAGAGATTTGATCAAGAAAGAACTTTTGGAAATTAGACCTTTACGAGTGATTTCAGAAATAGAATATCAAAGATTGGCTTTAAAATATGGACAGGTTTTTACAGCCGGGACCGGAGCTGAAACAATAAGGAAAATTTTAGAAAAGATTGATTTGGAAAAGGAAATTAAGAATTTGACAAAGGAATTGAAAACAGCTCCTGAAACCAAGAAAAAGAGAATTAGGGCAAGATTGAGCCTTTTTAAGAATATGGAAAGACAAAAGATCAGACCTGAATGGACATGCCTGACTGTCTTGCCGGTTTTACCTCCTGACTTGAGACCCTTGGTTAAGCTTGATGGAGGACGCTTTGCTTCCTCAGATTTAAATGATCTTTATCGAAGGGTGATAAACAGAAACAATAGATTAAAATACCTTCTTGAGATTCGGGCTCCTGAAGTTATTATCAGAAATGAAAAAAGGATACTTCAGGAAGCTGTTGATGCCTTGTTTGACAATGAAATGAGGACTGGAACAACAGTGAGGGCAACGACAGGAGAAAGAAGGTTATTAAAGTCCTTGGCGGCAATGTTAAAAGGTAAAAAAGGGCGCTTTAGAGGAAACCTCTTAGGAAAGAGAGTTGATTATTCTGGAAGGTCGGTGATTGTTGTGGGACCTGAATTAAAACTCAATCAGGTAGGACTTCCAAAAGAAATGGCTTTGGAATTATTTAAACCATTTGTCATAAGAAGGATTTTGGAGAAAGAATTAGCCTATCATGTAAGAGGAGCTTCAAGATTGATTGAAAGGCAGAGCGATGAGATCTGGGCTCTTTTAGAAGAGGAAGTAAAAGGTAAATTGGTGTTGTTGAACAGGGCCCCAACCTTACACAGATTAGGAATCCAGGCCTTTTATCCGGTTTTAATTGAGGGGGAAGCAATTAGGGTTCATCCCATGGTTTGTGAAGCCTTTAATGCTGACTTTGACGGAGATCAAATGGCTGTTTATTTACCTTTATCAAGAGCTGCTCAAAAAGAGGCCCGAGATTCTATGCTCTCTTTAAAGAATCTTTTGAAACCTGCTACTGGAAAGCCCATGGTTTCTTTGAGTCAGGATATAGTTTTGGGAATTTATTGGATGACCCAGATTATTCCTGGAGCTCGAGGAGAAGGACACTATTTCTCAGATTTTAAGGAAGCAATTTTAGCTCAAGAGTTTGGGGCCATTGATTTAAGAGCAAAGATTAAAGTACCAGAAATCACTACCGGTAAAAAACAACCTAAATCTGCTTTTTTCGAGACTTCTGCTGGGAGAATAATCTTTAATCAAGCCTTACCAGAAGGTTTTCCTTTTGTGAATAAAAAACTGGGCATGAAGAAATTAAAGAGGGTTGTGGCAGAGCTTGTTGAGAATTATACACCAGAGATAGTCTGGCCAACTCTGGATGAGATCAAGAATCTGGGATTTGAATATTCAACAAAGTCGGGCATTACTTGGGGCATGGATGATTTGAGGGTTCCAGAAGAAAAGGGGGAAATAATAGCTATAGGAGAAAAAGAGGTTGAAAAGATAAACTTTCATTATGAAAAAGGCCTTCTTTCATCAGAGGAGAGAAGGGCAAAAGTGATTGAGGTCTGGCATCAAGCTAAGGCAAAGATAGAAAAGTTGGTGCCTAAGATTCTTTCTCCTTCAGGTTCCATTTTTACAATAATAGACTCTGGAGCCAGGGGCTCTTGGTCCCAGCCTGTCCAGATGGCTGGAATGAAAGGGTTGGTTGTCAACCCTGCCGGAAGAGTTATGGAGTTGCCGGTAAAGAGTTGTTTTAAAGAAGGATTGAATAGCTTAGAGTACTTTATTTCAACTCATGGAGCAAGAAAGGGATTGGTTGATACAGCCTTAAGGACAGCTTCTGCTGGATACTTAACCAGAAGACTTGTTGATGTGGCCCATGGAGTTATCATTTTAGAGGAAGATTGTAAAGATAAGGAGGGAATAACCATTTTCAGAAAAGATGCAGATAAAATTGACCAAGATTTTTCTCTCAAAATAGTGGGGAGAATAACCTTAGAAGATATTAGAAGCCAGGCATCAGCCAAAAGTTCCAAAAAAGGAAAAATTATAGTTAAAAAAGGAGAGATTATTGATTGGAAAGCAGCTGGTAAAATAATAAAAGAGGGGGTTAAAAAGGTACAGGTTCGTTCTCCTTTGAGTTGTAAGTTAAAGAGAGGAATTTGTCAAAAGTGCTATGCCTGGAGTTTGGCCTCGAATAAGACTGTAGAAGTGGGGGAGGCAGTTGGTATCATTGCTGCTCAGGCAATCGGGGAACCTGGAACCCAGCTTACTTTAAAAACCTTTCATGTGGGAGGAGTAGCCGGGGAAGCTGATATTACTTCAGGCCTTCCCCGGGTGGAGGAGGTATTTGAGATTAGGTCACCTAAAGGAAAAGCTGTTATTTCCAAGACAAAAGGAGTTGTAAAATTAGTTGATGAAAAAGAAAGGGAAATCGAGATAAAGGTTTTAGAAAAGAAAAGTAAGAACAAGAAAAAGGCAAAGCAAAAAGAAGTTATTATCTACAAGATTCCTGCCAAAAGGGGAATTCTTGTTGAAGAGGGTCAAAAAGTTGAACCAGGAGATAAGCTTTGTGAGGGAAATGTAGATCTAAGAGAACTTTTTAAGGTTGCCGGAGTAGAAGCTACAAAAGGGCATATTATAAATGAAATTCAAAAAATTTATGCCTCCCAGGGAGCTGTTATCCATGATAAACACATTGAGGTGATAGTAAAACAGATGTTTTCACGAATAAAAATCAGAAAATCTGGAGACAGCCTTTTTTCTCCTGGGGAAATTATAGAGGAGCCAAAGTTTTTGGAAGAAAATGAAAAACTGAAAAAGAAAAAGAAAAAGCAAGCTGAAGGTGTTCCTGTTTTACTGGGAATTACAAAAGTTGCCTTGACCACAGAGTCTTTCTTGTCAGCAGCTTCTTTTGAACAGACCTCCAGGGTTCTGATTGAAGCTGCCCTTGAAGGAAAAGAAGATAAATTGAGAGGCTTAAAAGAAAATGTTATTATAGGTAATCTAATTCCTGTGGGAACAGGATTTAGAAAACATGGCTAATAAGAGAAAGAGAAGAGAAAAAAAGAAGAGAATTATTCTACCAAAAGATCTTGAGAGGAAAGTTTTTGGGATTTTAATTTTTCTGGTGGGAGTAATTTTTATCTTGAGCTTTTTTGAGGAGGCAGGAAAGGGAGGTCAAGTTATTAAAAGTAGCTTAACCTTTCTTTTAGGAAGGGCAGCTATTTTAGTTCCTTTAGCTTTCTTTTTTTATCCCTTTCTTTTTTTAAAAAGAAAGAAGCTAATAAGGTTCGATGATTTTACAATTGCCTTAGCTTTTTTGAGTTTTATCATTTTAGTTTCAGGATTATTTGTTATCTTGGATTTACAAGAGAAAGGCGAGATAGATGGAGGTAAATTAGGATATTTTATAGTCTTTTTACCCTTAAGACTTTTTGGTTCTCTGGCAACTCAAATAATATTTTCCACCCTGATTTTTATTGATATTTTAATCTTTTCTCAAATTATCAAAAGTCTTTTACCTGAGAGAGAAGAGATACCAGAACCTGAAAGATTATTAAAGAGGCCAGAGCCTGTTTTTAAGCCCACCCCTATTAAAAGACTAAAGAAGAGACTGGAAAGAGAGAGGGGGGTGCCCGTTGAGATTGAAAAACCCATTACAAAACCTATTTCTTTGGAATACAAAAGCCCGCCTCTCAATTTACTGGAAACAGACAAAGGAGGACCAACAGCAGGAGATATAAGGGGAAATTCAGAAATTATAAAGCAGACTTTGGAAAACTTTGGGATTGGGGTCAGGATGGGGAAGATAAATGTAGGGCCTACAGTGGCCCAATACACCTTAGCCCCTGCTCCAGGGATAAAACTTTCAAGGATTACCGCTCTAGGCAACAACTTAGCTTTAGCTTTAGCTGCTCATCCCATCAGGATTGAGGCTCCAATTCCCGGAAAGTCTTTGGTGGGAATTGAAGTTCCAAACAAAAAAAGAGCCTTTATTAGGCTGCGAAGCTTGATTGGAGATCCTCAATTTCAAGATTCTCCTTCTCCTTTGACTTTTGTCTTAGGAAGGGATGTTTCAGGAAAGAGCATTTTTGCTGATTTAACGGGGATGCCTCATTTGTTAGTGGCTGGAAGTACAGGTGCGGGAAAAACCGTTTGCTTAAATTCCATAATTATGAGCTTTCTCTATCAAAACTCGCCCAAAACCTTACGTTTCATTTTGGTAGATCCAAAGAGGGTGGAGTTTACAGGTTACAATGGCCTGCCCCATTTGCTTTGTGACGTTGTTTATAGTGCTGAAAGAACGGTTGGGGTCTTGAGTTGGTTGATAGACGAGATGGAAAGACGCTTTGATCTTTTATCAAAAACAGGAGCTAAAGACATAGCAGCCTACAATACTCTTTTGAGTAAAAGAAAGGATTTTGAAGATTCAATTATTCCCTATATTATTCTGGTAATTGATGAGTTGGCAGATCTTATGGCAGCGAGAGGAAGAGAGGTTGAGGCAGGAATTGTAAGGTTAGCTCAGATGTCAAGAGCTGTGGGTATTCACCTTGTTATTGCCACCCAGAGGCCTTCGGTTGAGGTTTTAACAGGTCTAATAAAGGCTAATATTACTTCAAGGATTAGCTTTCAGGTAGCTTCTCAAGTTGATGCAAGGACTATCTTGGATATGGCTGGGGCAGAAAAGCTTTTGGGATTGGGAGATATGCTTTTTATTTCTTCTGAGGTCTCAAAACCAAAAAGGATTCAGGGAGTTTTTGTTTCAGCAGAAGAGATTGAAAGAGTGGCCAAATGGATAAAGAAAGAGCAGGGAGAACTAGAAGAAGATGAGTTGAAATTGGAGATAGAACAGAAAATTGAAAAAAGAAGAGAAGAAATCTTTTATTCAGGCTATGATCCCCTTTTTGAAAAGGCAAAAAAGATTGTCATTCAGTATAAAAAGGGTTCTGCTTCTTTACTTCAAAGGAAGCTGAGCATAGGTTATGCCAGGGCAGCCAGATTAATAGATTTGTTGGAAAAAGAAGGTATTGTAGGTCCACCAGACGGCTCAAAAGCCAGAGAAGTTTACATTGATGAAGAAAATTTTTAAAAATGTGATATCATATTTTTATGGAAAAGAAAAAAGAAAAAAAGGAACTTGAGGAAACGGTTGATGAGATAAGACAGAGATTTGGGGAAGGAGCAATAATGAAATTAAAGGAGATAAGACCTGTTGATGTTGATGTGATTCCAACTGGTTCT
>JAUWXI010000062.1 GCA_030616435.1 Candidatus Parcubacteria bacterium
CAAGAAAAATTAGAAATTGCTATTGAGAATATAAGACTTGAGTTTCAAGAAAGGTTAAAAGAATGGGAAAAAGAAGGAAAATTGCTGGAGGCTCAAAGATTGAAACAAAGAACAAATTATGACTTAGAAATGCTCAAGGAAACAGGCTTTTGTCATGGGATTGAGAACTATTCGAGACATCTGGAATTCAGGAAACCAGGAAAAGCACCCTGGGTTTTACTGGATTATTTCTCCAGTGAAACTTCAAAAAACAAAGTAAAAGATTTTCTGGTAATTATTGATGAGTCTCATCAAACTATTCCCCAATTGAGGGCAATGTATAATCAAGATAGAGCAAGAAAAAAGGCATTAATTGAATATGGGTTCAGGCTCCCTTCCTGTCTGGATAACAGGCCTTTGAGTTTTGAAGAATTTAACAAAAAGGCGCCCCAGATAATCTATGTTTCAGCTACTCCTGATGAATATGAAAGAAAAAGAGCAACAAAAAAATATACTGTAGAACAGTTAGTCAGGCCTACCGGGCTTTTAGAGCCTTCGGTTGAGATAAGGCCCCTTGAGAACCAGGTTAAAGATTTAGTCAAAGAAATTAAAAAAAGAATTCCAAAAGAACAAAGAACCCTGATTATCACATTAACCAAGAGGCTGGCAGAAGAACTCTCAGACTATCTCTTAGATGAAGGTATCAAGACCCATTATTTACATTCAGAAATCAAAACATTGGAAAGACCTCAGATATTAAAGGATTTGAGAGAAGGAAGATATGATGTTGTCGTGGGAATAAACCTGTTAAGAGAAGGATTGGATTTGCCAGAGGTAGCCTTAGTAGCTATTTTAGATGCTGATAAAGAAGGGTTTTTGAGGTCTGAAACCACTTTAATTCAAACAATGGGTAGAGCAGCCAGACATACTAAAGGACATGTAATCTTGTATGCAGATAAAATAACAAGATCAATGAAAAGAGCAATAAATGAAGTAAGGAGGAGGAGAAAAATTCAAATAGCCTACAACAAAGCTCACAATATTATTCCAAGGTCAATTATAAAACCAATAAGAGACTGGCCTTTTGCCAAAAAGGAAGTGAAAGAAGAATTCTGGGTCATCCGTGATAGAAAACTTTTGGAAAAAGAAATGAAAGAGGCTGCAAAAAACTTAGATTTTGAAAGAGCAGCAAAGATAAGAGATTTGATAAAGGAAATGAAATAGCTTAAAATAAATTGTGAAGACAAAACCAATTAAATATCACTATGCCCATTAAAAAATCGGCAAAAAAAGCTTTAAGACAGAGTAAAAAGAGAAGGGCTCAAAATCTAAGGAGAAAGAAGAAGATAAAAGATCTCACAAAAGAGATTAGGAATTTAATTTCTCAAAAGAAAATAAAAGAGGCAAAAGCACTTTTGCCTCAGATTTATAAGATCTTAGACAAGGCAGCGAAAGTTGGAACTATAAAAAAGAATACAGCTTCAAGAAAAAAGTCAAGAATAACAAAACTAGTAAATACTGCCCCAAAACGCTAAATCTCCGCAATCAGTAGGTCTATTGCCATCTCGGGTTCTATCTGGCCTGTTTTTATCTTTAGGTCTATCTCAAAAAGCTTTTGGTAGATATTTTTTAACTCTTCAAAGGAAAAGTTTTTAGCTAACTGAAGAGTTTTTTTAATAACAAAAGGATGTAAATTCAGCTCTTTGCTTAATTCCCTGATTGGAATGCTATTTTGAGATTGAAGTCTTTCTTTAATCATCAGAATATTTCTAAATTGAAAATTTATCATAGCAAGAATGTAAAGAGGAGAATCTCCTCTTTTTAAATGCTCATGAATAAAAGAAAGGGCTTTCTTTTTTTGTTTTTT
>JAUWXI010000030.1 GCA_030616435.1 Candidatus Parcubacteria bacterium
ACTAAATTCCGAGCGATTTGATATAGAAAAGCTGAAGGATTTTTAATTTCTCTTTTTTGGCTTTTAGCTCTTGGGTTTTGTTTTTGTTTAAATGCCTCCCAGCCCCGCAAAAAGGTTTGGGAAGTTAAATCCTTTGCTATATCTTTAGAATTTACTTTTAAAAAAATAAATCTATAGATCTTTCGAACATTCTCGTCGTAAATTTTGCTGAAAACTTTTCTTAAATTACTCATAATTAGCCACAACTTGTGGAAAACTTACGGAAGCGCGACTTCCGTAAAAGGACATTTGATAGGACAAGATAGGACATATTGTCCTAATGCTTGTCCTAATCTCTTTTATCCGATATCCGATAAAAAGTATCGCTCCTCTCCCCTATTCTTTCAACTCGTCCTTGGTTTAATAAATCTCTCAGGTCTCGCCTTAGAGTTCTCCTGCTTGTATAAGGAAAATGTTTTTTAAATTCCTGTACCTGAGCTTTCCCTTTCTTTTTTAAAATCTCCAAGATTTTAGTTTGCCTCTCTTTAAGAACATTTTTGGGAGCTGGAGAGCGTTCCTTGCCTTGAACTTCGGAAACTTTCAGGCTCTCCTTTATCTTACAATATTGATTTTTAATTTCAAGTATATCTTTTGGGCTAACCCAGTTTTGGGTTTTGGCAACCTCAAAATAACTTATTAAAACAGTAAGGCTGTTTTCAAGTTTTGAAAAAAGCTTTACCTCTGAACTTTTTGAAACTCCAGGATTTTCTTTTGAAAGTGAAATCAATTGGGCCAAAATATCGGTCCCTAAATCCCTCATTTTGTATCTCAAAGAATCCTTTTTGGGAAAAAGCAGAGTTATTTGATAAAGCTCATTTGTTAATTTAATTAGAAAATCCCTGTTCATAAAAAACATAAAACATTTTCTGCAGAACAATGGCAGGTAATCTTACTTCCGATGCTTCAGTAGTAAAGGGAGGGAATAAGTTGGGAATATTGGGTCAGATTTTCTAACTGATCTGGAGTAAGTTTTTCAGCCTTTCCCAAAGCTTCTTCTATTAAGTCTTTAGAAAATTCGACTTGTTCCCCTAAATCCAACCATCCTCCACTCTTTTGTTTTGCCGTATAATCTTCTATGAAAACTTTGTGCTCTGGAGTCACTTCAAATGACTGAGGGTTTTCTTGAAGATATTTCTTTAAAGCTCTTCTTGCCAAATGAGTAATTCCTTCTCCTCTTTCAGCTTCTTCAAGGTATTTTTCTCCCCCACCCCCTTCTTCTCCTGTCTCTGGAGCTTTTTGGGCAATTCCTTCTGGCAATGCTATTTCTAGAGACTCTTTTTCTAAACCTAAAGGTTTTTCTCGATGCAAACCAATCCCTGAAAGCAAAATTTCCTTTCTTGAGACAAGAAAGCTCCTTGCTTGTTCCCCTAAGACGAAAAGTTCTTTTTGCCAAAAAAACCCTGCCGCAACCAACAATATCGCAATTCCTAAAAAAGCTAAAACCCTTTTGTCCAGAACTCTTTTGTCCGGCAAAAGCTTAAGAGTTCTTTTATGTCTACCGAAAATTCTTTTATATAAAGTTGGAGACATTTTTTCAATTTATTATTTTTTCTTTTCTCTATTCAATTGTCCAAAGAACTATTCCTCCAAAGAACCTTGGAATACCTTAGAGTATTATAAGAACATTTCGCCTTTTGGTCAAGAACCTTGCTTTCCTCGCTTCGCTCGGAAAATAAAAAAGGCGAGCAGATTTGTAGAGATATCCAGAGTATCTAAAGGAGGAATCTGCTCGCCAAAAAAATTATTTAAAGAACAAAGTTATTTACGGAAGTGCGATTTCCGTAACAATTAAAAGATTACAATATTTCTTTTCTATATCTTCTCACTTCTTTTGCTAAGAAACTCTGAATCTCTTTTGGAGAATGTTCCTTTCCAATAAAATCTACGGTAAAATCTTTTAGGTCTCTATAATATGTAAGTTGAGATAAAAATAATTTTTCTGAAAAAGAATCTCCAAATTTCTTTTGAGCCCCTCTGATAATACTTTTTAGAGAAAAACCGTTTTTTATTATAAAATAGATGTCAACATAATCCCGCCATTCCCCTCTTCTTCCAATAGTGTGGGCTTTATCTAAACCAATGTCTTTCCATGAACAAAAGTTTAAATAAGGAGTAGAAATTGTTTTATAGAGTGGAGAAAATGGGTAATAGATGAAACTCACTTTTATTTTGTGAGGTAAAGAAACGAAACTAAATTCATCTCCAGTATCTACTATAATCTCAATTTTTTTAAAATGCTGTTTTATCTTGTAAAGGAATTTTTTAGAAATCAATTTCGGTCGGAGTATATCTAGGTCATAGGAGTATCTATGGGAGAGCTGAAGCATTAAAGTTGTTCCACCTCCCAAGGTTCCATATTTTGAAAAATTCTTTAAAATTTCAAGAACCTCTATCTGTTCTTTATTTAGAAGCTCGTAGCGCAGTTTTGACATAGTTTTGCAGAGATAAGTTTTCGTTTCTGAGATTTAAAATAAAATTTTTAACAAAATGAAATACCGGAGCAGTATAAATTTTTTTTGGATATTTCAAAAATACTTCCCGGATTTCGTTCGGCCCATAAATTTTAAATGCCCATTTTATTTGCTTTAAACTCCCATAGCTTAAAATCTGGTGGATAATATATATTTTGTCTTTTTTAAAGTCGAGTTTCTCAATGTTTTTTGACCACAAAATTCCCTGGAGGGATCCAAAAGTTTTCATTCTCGCCTTAAAAAATGTTTTATTCATATGCTTTAACTTTAGCACAAAAACCTTTTATTTCCAATAAAAAATTGCCCAGCGATGGGCTTTTTGCCTGGGTCATCTTTTAGGTTAGGAATAAATAAAAGAACCTTATCTTCGGCAAGAACCTTGCTTTCCTCGCTTCGCTCGGAAAATAAAAAAGGCGAGCAGATTTGTGGACATATCCAGAGAGTCAAAAAGAAGGATCTGCTCGCCATAAAAGTTATTTAATTTAAAGAACAAACTTATTTACGGAAGTGCGACCTCCGACAGTTTAAGGCGAGCAGATTTGTGGAAAATTATCCATAGTATCAAAAGGAGAATCTTCTGCTCGCCATCAGCGAATCCACGAATGTAGTCTAAATTTACTTTAGGTTTAGCCATAGATTGAATTCATTTTTATTAGAATATTCTACTAAAAATGAAACGCCTTTATCTTATTTTAACTTTCCAAAAGGCGTTGTCAATGGTTCAAAAGTTCGGATTTTGTCCGAGAGAGACAGCCTATTTCTTAAGAAAAAATCAAGAAAAATAAAAATTGCCCAGCGATGGGCTTTTTTATGCGGGTTCCCCCTACTGGACACGTTTAGAACTTTTGATTGGACAGAAATTAAGGAAAAACTTAGAAAATTAGAACCCATTATGAGTATTTATCTAACCTCCCTTATGTAATAATGTTAGAACCTGGTTAAAACAAATTTCTTCTGAACATTTTTTCCTTCACAATATCTTAAAGTTATAAGCGACAAAAAAATTTCTTGTAAAAAGAGGTTTTTTATTTTAAAATATAACAATTATGGCTTCGCTTCCAAATTTTGCTTTTATAGACGCCTCAAACCTATATTTAGGTATAAAAGATTTAGGATGGCTACTGAACTACAAAAAATTTAGAGATTATCTAAAAGAAAATTTCGATTGTGAAAAAGCTTACCTTTTCATTGGCTATGTTGCTACAAACGAAGATTTATACAAATCTCTTCAAGAAGATGGTTACATTCTGATGTTCAAGCCCACAATCCAAAATCAAGAAGGCTCACAAAAGGGAAACGTTGACGCAGATTTAGTTTTACAAGCGTTAATTGATTTTCCAAAATATAAAAAAGCAGTAATTGTCGCTGGCGATGGTGATTATTACTCATTAGTCCGTTATCTCAGCAATAAGAAAAAGCTTTTACGAGTTCTAGCGCCTAACCGAGAAATGAGTTCATATTTACTTCGAAAAGAAGCAAAAGAAAAGATTATTTTCTTAGAAGATTTTAAGGAAAAATTAGAATATAAAAGAAAAAACACCCCCTAAGGGCGTGTTTTTTCATAATGATTCTAATTTAATTCTATCAAGAGCCAAAAGACTTGTCAATACCTTAATGCCCAGCGATGGGCTTTTTAACTTAGATCTAAATTTATAATCTAGAAAAATCAATCCCTCGAATTTTTAATTTAATCAAGCTCCAAATTTCATCTACATAACAAGGAATTGCTTCAAAAAATCCAAGATTATTTTTGCATTTTTCAAATTCTAATTTTTTGTCTGGAATTATTCTTTTAAAAATATGTCTAACTCTACTTAGATGATGTGGTGCTGTCACAACAATAGCTAACTTAAAACCTCGCTCATTCATTATTTCTTTAGAGTAATAAGCATTTCCAACTGTCGTATTTGGTCTTTCTTCAAGAATTATATTTTCAGAAGGAAGTCCTTGTTTAATGGCAATGTCTGCCATAAATTTAGCTTCAGATAAATCTTTCCTTGTTTTAAATCCACCTGAAAAAATGATCTTACTTGCTTTCTTTTGCTTATATAACTCAACCGCCTTCTCAGTTCTTAATTTCATAGACTCAACTGTTTTCAACGTATAGAAAACATTACCTAAACAAATTATTACATCAGCCATAAAAAAATTATTAAATTATTTTATCATACCAAAGAATCGCCAAGCAGGCGATTCTTTGAATTCTCTAATAACTTTATGGAATTGGCTCCCCTAGCTGGACGATGTTAGAACCTGTTTGGTAAACAGTTTAATCTAAAAATATATTCTACCCAACCTACGAATCCTTACTTAATTTACTAATTATATCATCTAAATCTCTTTTGCTATCTTCTATCTTTCAGAACCACCTATACAAAATTTACAATTATCATAGCCCTCACTTTTTGCCTGCTCCAGGGTGTCGGGCGTAAAGACCACTGCGTTTCCAGCTTTTATAATTTCATCAATTTGGCATTCATTTGCTCCGGTCTTCTCATTATCGAGGTCATGAACTTCCATATGACTAGAGTCGCTATTTCCTAAATATCTTTTATCAGTTGGACGACTACTAATTGGAATTGCCATATTTTTATAAACATTTATACTTTTTAATTAATTCTTCGACCTTTAAAAGTTATCCACAGTTGACACCTTTGCAGGTTCGGTTGATGTTCGGTATAATATAATAATACCAAGCACTTTAACGT
>JAUWXI010000018.1 GCA_030616435.1 Candidatus Parcubacteria bacterium
GATTACAGATTCGGATCTATCCAAAAAGAAGAGTTGCCAAGCCTAAAGTACACAGTTTATATTTTGAGTAACCCCGAGTTGATAAAAGGCATTCCAGAATTAAATCCTAAAAAATATGGAATTATTGTAAAAACTGTACCTATCAGTTATTCCAATAACACCGATGTTGTTTTTAATGGCTACGTTCCTGCAAAAACAGGTCTTTTGCTTCCCGATTTGGAAGGAATAGATACACTTGAAAAGCAAATTTCAACTGCCTGTCAAAAAGGAGGAATAGATCCCACTAAAGAACATATATTAATATATCGTTTTAGCGTGAAGAAATATACCTAATATGTACATTATAGATGTCATTCCCTTAACAAAAATTCCTCTTCCCTTTCCTCAAATGCTGACCTACTTTTCAAAAGAAGGGGCAAATAGGGGCTCTTTAATTTTAGTTCCAATTTCAGGTAGGAAAGAGAAAGCTATTGTTTTAAATTGTTCAGGGATTGAAGAAAGAAAATTAGAAATAAAAAGGAAGGCTTTTAAATTAAAGAAGATAGAAAAAATCCTCTCCCCTACTCCTTTGATTTCAGAGCCACAAATGGAACTTGCCTTTTGGATGCACAAATTTTATTTGACCTCTTTGGGCCCCGTCTTGAAATTATTTTTACCAAAAACTTTTATTAAAAGGAAAAAACCAATGAAAATCTCAAAAGTTAAATCTCAAATCTCAAAGACAAAAACTCAAAAGCCTCTACTCTTGTGGGGTAAAGATCGAATGAAGTTTTATTTTAAAGAAGTAGAAAAGGTTTTTAAAAAGAAAAAACAGGTGCTCCTTTTACTCCCAGAAATTCAAGATATAGAGAAATTCATGACTCAAATAAAAGAAGTTGCTTTCTGGCATGGAGGGTTGAAGATATCGGTAGAATTGAAGGAATGGGAAAAAATTAGATCAGGCAAAGCAAAACTCATAATTGGAATGAGGTCTGGAGTTTTTGCTCCATTTCAAAACCTAGGATTAATCATTCTCGAAAAAGAAGAAAATCCAGCTTTCAAGTCCTGGCAGCAACATCCGAGATATGATGCAAAAGAAGTAGCTTTAAAATTAGCTGAAATGACAAAAGCTAAAATAATCTTAGGAAGCGCTTTACCTTCAGTCGCATCTTACTACAAAGCAAAAACTGGTAAATATAAATTGATAAGCCCCAAAGCCATACAGTCATACAGCCGTAAAATTAAAATTGTTGATATGAGAGAGGAAATCCGAAAGGGAAATTACTCTATTTTTAGTGAAGACCTTGAATATGAGCTAAAAAAGGTTTTAAAAGAAAAAAAGAGAGCTATTTTGTTTTGTAATCGAAGGGGGATGGCAACCTATATTTTCTGTCAAGATTGTGGATGGATTGCTAAATGCGAAAATTGTAATGTACCAATGGTCTATCACAAAAATTTAAAATTAAAGAATGAAAAATTGAGAGAGGCGTTAATTTGTCATCACTGTGGCACAAAAAAAGATCCTCTAATAGTTTGTCCTAATTGTAAGGGCCATAGATTAAAATATTCTGGAATTGGAACTCAAAAGGTAGTCCAAGAATTGAAGAAGTTGACTCCAAAGATCAGAATTTTTAGACTTGATTCTGATATAGCTCCTAGAACAGAAGCTCAAAAGAAAATTTTTGAAGAGTTTTTAAAAAGTAAAAGCAGTGTTCTGGTTGGAACTCAAATTTTCTTGAAGTTTTCAGGCCTTCTAAAAAAACCCCTGGCTTTAGTTGGAATTACCTCTTCTGATCAGTTTTTTAATTTACCTGAGTTTAAGGCAGCAGAAGTAGCTTTTCAAACCCTCTACAAGCTTGAAATCTTTGGTAAAAAACTGATAATTCAAACCTACAACCCCAAGACTCCGTGTCTACAATTTTTCAGAGAAAGAAATGTTGAAGCATTTTTTGAAAAAGAAATCCAGGCCAGAAAAGAGTTTTCTTACCCCCCATTTTCTGAGATAATAAAATTAAGTTTTGTTCATAAGAATCTTCAGAAAGCTGAGAAACAAGCTCAAGATTTTAAGAAAAAATTAGAAAAATTAGGCGCTACACACCCCTCTTTACTCACGACTCAGATATTAGGTCCTATACCAGGATCTATCCCAAAAGTAAAAGGAAAATATATTCAGCATATAATCTTAAAAGTAAAAAATGAGAAATCTGAAGTTAAAGATTTAATTTTGGAAAATATTCCAAAGAATTGTGAAGTTGATGTTAATCCTCAATCTTTACTTTAATTATGATTTCCTACAACGAATTAGAAAAAGGAACAAGAATTCTCTTTAAAGGTGAGCCTTCTGAAATAGTTGAAGCTAAGCCTCTTTTTAAAGGAAGGGGGCATTCTGTTTTGCAAGCGAAAATAAAAAATTTAATCACGGGCACTATTATCTCAACAACTTTCCATCCTTCAGATACTTTCAAAGAACCTGAAATCTCAAAAATCAAATTAAAATATTTATATTCCTATAGAGACTCTTACTTTTTTTGCGAAAAGGATAATCCTTCAAAAAGATTTGAGTTTAAGAAAGAGCAGATTGGAAAACCTGCTGAATTTTTGAAAGAAAATCAAATTGTCGAAGGAATAATTTTTGAGAAAAGATTGGTTAATCTCTCTTTGCCAATAAAAGTTGAGTTACAAGTTCTTGAGGCTCCTCCGGTAATAAAAGGCCAAAGTGCTCAAGCTGGAACAAAACCTATCATTTTAGAAACTAGAGCCAAAATAAGCGTCCCCCTCTTTATTGAGAAAGGAGATATAATTGAAGTTAATACTGAAACTGGTGAATATGTAAGAAGAACAAGTTAATTCTTTTAAAAAAATTAAAAGGAGCTGTTCATTCAGCTCCTTTTTAATTTATACCGACAGTACCCATGCAGCACCTAATACTCCAGGCCCTGCATGAGAAGAAAGCCCACCTCTTGTTTCAATGACCCAAATTTCTTCTTTTGGGAACCCAGCTTTTTCTGCTAGGATTTCTGCGAATCGCTCTGCTATTTTTGGTCTTCTGGTGTGTATTATGCCTAAATACTTCAAAGGACCAGACTTTGCGACACTATTGGCTATTTTTTCTAGAGCTCTCCTTCTGCTTCTGGCACCTCCTAGGAGTGATGGAATTATAGATCCTCTCTTATTGATCGTTAGAATGAGTTTAAACTTGAAAAACTTTCTCCCTTTTTCAAGTATAGAGATTATCCCATTCACCCGGCCCCCTTCCTTTAAATAAGCAAGCGTTTCCATCATAAATTCCAAACGACTTGCTCTTCTTATTTCTTCTACTAGGGCAAGGATTTCCTTCACACTCCGTCCTTCCTGAGCAGCTTTCGCTGCTTCCAAAACCTGGAAACCTAATCCCAAGGAGAGAAACCGGGAATCAACAACAAAAACCTTTTTAACCTCCTTGGAAGCAAGACAGGCAGAATTAAAGGTCCCGCTGTGTTTTTCAGTAACAGTAGGGCAAATTATTGCTGAACCATCTGCTGTAAGTTTCTTAAAAACCTTTTGGAAATCTCCAGGTGAAGGTTGCGAGGTTTTGGGATAAGGGGGAGGAGTTCCTACTAATTCCCAGAATAGATCCGGGTCGGGATCCTCATAAGACTTATCTCCAATCACCACTTTAAATCGTACCACACTAATTTTCATTTGCTCACAAATATCTTGAGGAATGTCGGCACCACTGTCGGTTACTATGTGTACCTTAGTCATTTTTACCCTCCTTTTAAAAATTTAAAGAACTTCTTTAATTAAATCTTCCAGTAGTGTTTTTTTAAATTGGCTTGATTTTTTTAATAAAACTAATTCCTTCAAGTTTTAATCTTCTTTTTTGTTCTTTCCAACTTCCCAGGGAATAATTTTTTGCCAGAAAGCCACCTGCTTTTACTCTAGCTTCATTTGGTTGGTTTATCAAGTTTTTCTGATGTCCTACCTTTGTCCTACTTCTGTCCTATCTTTTTCCTCCTCTTCATTTTTACTTTAAAACTTTTTTATAAAAAAGTCAAAGCTGAGAGGTAATGTGTACACACTAGTAAAGGCTCTTGACATTTCTTGCTAATTTTGTTATTATTTAAAATAATATCGGAGGATAGAAACTTTTTGAATAAAAAGGAGGTGTACTTTGAAAAAATTCATAAAAGTTTTAGAATGGGTAGGCACGTTCATGCTGGCGATAGCGGTCTTGCTGGTAGGTTTTATGTTCATTGGCCCAATATTTGGATGGGAGACCCATCCGGTTCTTTCGGGCTCAATGGAGCCAGCTTTGAAGGTAGGAGAAGTAATATTAACCAAGCCGGTGAAATTGGAAGAGATTGAAATAGGAGATATTATTACCTTTCAGACCGGCGAGCAGGGTGAGCAAACGGTAACTCACCGAGTGGTAAATATTATTGAAATTGATGAAAAACCCTACTTTCAGACTAAAGGAGATACTAACGAAGAGCCGGATTCAAATCTGGTTTCTTCCGAAGGAGAAGAAATAAGGAAAGTAGTTTTTCATATTCTTTATCTTGGGTTTGCAGCCCAATTTACGAAAAACAACTTTCTAATTCTTGTTGGAATCCCGGCCTTGATTCTGATTGGAATATTCGGTCGGGACTTCTGGAAAGGGATTTTAGAGATGAAAGAAAAAAGAAAAGAAAAAAGCCACTAATCCTAAATAAGGTGGCCAAGATAAAAAGGGACAGTCTTATGATTGTCCCTTATCTCTTATTTTAAAGTTATTAATAAAGAATTCTGTCCAGGGTCTTGACAAGGGTTTTTGAGTGTGTTAAACTTTTCTATATTGGAGGGCTTGTTGCTAAAGCTTTAGCTAAGGCAGCGAGAAAACAAACTTCCAATTTTTTAGTACTTTTCATCTTAAAAAAGGAAAGAGATTGAGAGTAAAGAAAGTAATGACAGTAAGGAAAGACTTACATAATCTAGTAAAAGAGAAAAAGAAAAACAGAAGGAGAGAAAAATGAAAAAGATATTAATATCTTTGCTAAGCCTGATTCTAGTAATCGGCTTAGTTGGATTAGGCGCTTTCGCCTATTTCAGCGACACCGAGACAAGCTCAGGCAATGTTTTCACTGCCGGAACGCTGGATTTGAAGGTTGATGGCCAGGACGGCATCTCGCAGAAGATTTATCTAACTAATCTAGAGCCTGGGGACACTGGTCGCTCTGTAATAGGGTTGAAGAATATCGGGACTCTAGGAAATTACTTGACCCTCAGTGGCGGCTGGTCACTTGTAGAGGCAGATGGGACTGAACCAACCGGCTTTGAATTTACCCACGATGTTAGTGCTAACGAATTTGCCAGTACCATCCATATCACCTTAATGGTGTATGCAGTGGATAGCAATGATAACGGCCAGCTTGACCAGGAAGAGATAGATGCAGCCCTAGCATGGCCTGGGACTGGCTGTGATTACATTGATGGACCAGACGATGATATGTATGACTATTTTGGTAATAAGAATGGCATGAGTGACCTCTATGATTTCTGCAAGTTCTTCCATGCCCCACAAGGAGCAGTAACCACTTGGGATGGTGATGGGTTCTTTGTGTTTGACTGGGAGTTCATGCCTGACCCAGCTAATTGGATGGGGAATGTCAATG
This sequence comes from Candidatus Parcubacteria bacterium, assembly GCA_030616435.1. GTDB lineage: Bacteria > Patescibacteriota > Minisyncoccia > Minisyncoccales > JAUWXI01 > JAUWXI01. Next base: position 5,613 of record JAUWXI010000018.1, read on the forward strand.
ATACTAGCATTACCGATGACAACGACTTCCAAGCAGATGGTGTCGAGTTCGAGTTAGTGTTCAAGCTCTGGCAAAACTAAAGACCAATCCTAGTAAAACTCTAATTGTTCCTAAAACTAAAATTCTCAGTCTCTTTCCAAAAAGTCCTAATGAAGGTTTCCTTCAATAGGGTTTAGCCCGAGTTCTCTTAGACTCGGGCTTATTCTTTCAATAGGATGACCCCAATACCTATTTTATACTGCCTTCAGCAAAATTCGATGCTAGACGCTAAAGATAGCAAGTGCAAAATAGGTATGGCTTGACAAGGGTTCTTGAGTGTGTTAAACTTTTCTATATTGGAGGGCTTGTTGCCGAAGCTTTAGCTAAGGCAGCAGGGAAACAAACTTCCAATTTTTTAGTACTTTTCATCTTAAAAAAGGAAAGAGACTGAGAGTAAAGAAAGTAATGATAGTAGGGTAAGACCTACTGACAGTTTGATTATCGTCAATAAGACGACAAGCTTGAATAAAAAGAAAAACAGAAGGAAAGGAGAAAAAAATGAAAAAGATATTAATATCTTTGCTAAGCCTGATTCTAGTAATCGGCTTAGTTGGATTAGGCGCTTTCGCCTATTTCAGCGACACCGAGACGAGCTCAGGCAATGTTTTCACTGCCGGAACGCTGGATTTGAGAGTAGATGGTCAAGACGACCCCTATGTGGCAAAATTCACCCTTTCTAACCTAAAACCTGGTGATGCAACAGCGGGCGGTGGTTACTGGATTACCCCAGGGAAAACCCTAGTATGGAAGGCCAAGAATGTCGGCTCTCTCCCAGGAAAACTTACGATATACATGACCAATGTTGTGAACTACGAGAATAATCAGAATGAGCCAGAGGCACTCGTTGATCCCACTACTGGTAACCTCGAGGGCGAATTGGGTAACTATGTACGTCCTCAATGCTTCTACAATGGGGCTTGGTGCAACGAAATCGGAAGTATAACCGGGATAGGTTCCGGTAAATGGAATATTGTGACGGATAAACCTCTTGCTCCGGGTGCAGAAGCAGAGATAATTATTAACTGGTGGATTAACGATCCCGCTCCGGCCAAGAATTCCAACATAATTCAGAGTGATAGCGTTGAATTCGACATCGTCTTCCAGCTAGATCAATCTTAATAAAACTCTAATTATTCCCAAACTAAAACTCTCAATCCCCATAGGAATCCTTTCGGGATCCTACGGGGAAAGTCTCTTTCCTTGTCCTCTGAAGCTTTTAGCGAAGGAGGGCAAAAAGTCCTAATGAAGGTTTCCTTCAATAGGTTTCCTTCAATAGGATAACCCATCACTACCAATTTCATTAAAAAATAAATATAGAAAGGAGGTATAAGGAAATGAAAAAAATAGCTTGGATGGGATTGCTCTTTGTAATGACCATTAGCCTAATTTTTACTTTAATGAGTCGGTCAGGTTCCAGTTCCTATTTTAGTGATGTTGAGAAAAGTCAGGGGAATATTTTTCAGGCTGGAACTTGGGAAAATCCCGGGCCTGAACCAGATATCACCCCTCCAGTAATCACTTTAATTGGTGATGAAACTGTAAACCTAACAGTAGGTGATTCTTATGAGGATCAAGGTGCTACAGCATTAGATGATGTTGATGGAGATATTACAGCTAACATTGTAGTGGGTGGAGATGCAGTTGATACAAATGTAGTAGGAACCTATATCATAACCTACAATGTATCAGACACTGTAGGTAATCCAGCAATAGAAGTAACCAGAACAGTTATTGTCAGTGAAGAACTAGATACTACTCCTCCAGTAATCACTCTGCTCGGAGAAGACCCAGTTAACTTGTATATAGACGACATCTATGAAGATGCCGGTGCCACAGC
>JAUWXI010000047.1 GCA_030616435.1 Candidatus Parcubacteria bacterium
CCATCTGACGGAATTCTTAACAACCCAACCAGAAAACAAAGTCCTAACTATTCCCTTAAATAGAGCAAACCATCCAAAAAGAGTGATAACCAGTCTCCAGTCAAAAACCCAGATATTGTGAGCTGACAGGGTGAAGATTCCCATCGTAAGGCTGGCTACGCCAGATAAGAACACAGCTCTCTCGGTTTCGTAAATCTTCAGCAACAACTGAAGGCTTTTTCTATTCCAAAGAAGGGCCAAGGAGATGATAGTAAGATAAAGCCCCCAGGCTCTAGCTAAAAAGATTGCAGGTGTCATAATTCACAAATTTTTAAATTTCGACCTTTTCTAATTATATCATTATACCAAACTAAAAACCCGAACAGAAGTTCGGGCTATCTGAAAATGTTGGCTCCCGCCCTAAAGGGGCGGGGTTCATTTTTAAAAATTATTTTTGTCGTTTTTTATAATAGTCGCCAACAAAGGCGACTTTAGGATATTCACATATAACGTTCTCGGTATATGCGAAGTTGCGTGAAAACGCAATTTGGGTGGAGCGACCCCGAGCTTGTCGAGGAGAAGCGAAACCGCATATACTGTGTTAAACGCTGTTTTGTTTTTTTATTTGCGATAGCAAATTGCGAGCGGTAGCGAGCTAAAGAAATGCTTTTGCCAACGTCCCTATTTGCCAGCGTCCCTATTGATAAAATAATTATTTTTTGCTAGTATGTTAACATGACAATGTCATAACATAATGTTATGGCCTGCCTTAAACAAGGCAAATGTAACTTAAAAATTTAAAAGGAGGGCTGAAAATGAATGAGTTAGTTAAACGAGTAAGAACAATAGGAGAAGCGTACGGAGAAACAAAAGAATTTGAAAGAAAGGGGCTGTTGAAAGAACATTTAGAAAAGTTGATTAAAAACCAGGAAGAAAAGTTGGGAATGAAACACTTTGGAGTTCCTATATTTGTAGTGACCATGGATATTTTTGATAAGATGTATGAAGATGGAAGGATATATATTCAATACTTGGATGAAAAGATAGTGTATCACGAATTAGGGCATTTCTATTTTGATAGATTATGTAAGAACTTAGGCTTAGATTTTCGTAAAGGTAGGAGAAAATATATTACTAAGTGGTGGGAAGCAAGAAATCACCTAATTAGTGAAGGAGTTGCTACTTATTTTGAAAGAGAAATGAGTGGAGATGAAGATGAATTTAACGACTCTGAATATCCTGAAACAATAGAAGCATTTCTACGAAACAATCTCAATTTTCTATTAAAGTTATATTACGAAGGAGGTTATCACTTAGTTAAGCCGATTCTAGATATTAGCGTAGAAAAAGGGTGCAAGAAGATAGCTTTAGATCTTCCAAAAAGAGAAGAAATGGTTAAGCTTCCAGAGTATAGAAAAAGAATTTTGAGAATTCTGGGCGAGTCCGATTAATCTAGAGGGTTATCCATAAATCCATAACCCTCTTTTTTCTTTTCAAAAAGCATTTCTTTAAAAACAAAATGGCGTTTAACATATGGCATTAAACGAAGCTTGCCGCAGGCAAATTTGGGTGGAGTTGCGAAGCAATGGAACCGTTTAATGCCTGTTATATTCCCCGAAGGGTGCGGTATAACCCAGCTCAGAATAAACCTTAAAAATCTCCCAATTATTCTGACTTTTGGTAAAAAACTTTATTTTTTTCTTCCTGAGATTCACAAGAAGAAAACTCTTTTTCAGCTTGGCTATCTGTTGATACTCTTGTGTAAATAGCACAATTTTTGATTTGTTTTTTGTTCATGTTTTTGTTTATTAATTTTAATTATTAAAAAGCGGCAATCCTGCGGAGACAGCACCTCTCGGCACTGAAGCAGAAACTGCCGCTCTTTAACGCCAAGAGCAAATGCTGTCTCCGTTTCCTTTATATCAAAATTTGTTGTCAAGTAAAATTACCCTATTTTATCTGGAAAATTTAGAAAATTATGATAACAAAAAAGACCTTGCCTTGCTATCGCAAGGCAAGTCAAAATTTTTAGAGAGCGGAAAAGAAAATCTCCTCCCCCCTCAACAATCAGAGTTCGTATCTGAAAATGTTGGCTCCGGGGGCCAGACTCGAACTGGCAACCTAGTGCTTAACAGGCACCCGCGCTACCATTGCGCTACCCCGGAATGTATAATTTCACAACACCTTCTATTATAATCTATTTCCCTAATTTTAAAAGTCTTCCATCTTTCTATTCTTTACCCCTTAATATCCTTTTAATTTCCCCAAAGCCCTGTGTTCTCTTATCTTTTCCAAAGCTCTAGCTTGAATCTGTCGAATTCTCTCCCTTGTCACTCCAAAAACCTTGCCCACCTCCTCTAATGTATGAGTGATTCCATCTTC
>JAUWXI010000036.1 GCA_030616435.1 Candidatus Parcubacteria bacterium
ATCAATATCTTCCCAGCCAGGAAAAGTAGTAATTTCAATTTCCTGATAATGTTTTATTACCAATAGGGTATTATAATCAATTACCCCAGAAGCTAAACTCATCAGAGCACCAGCTGCTCTTAATTGAAAGAAATCATAAAGCAGGGAGCCTCGGGCCAACCGGAGAAGAACTTGTTTTTCTTCAAGTGTTTTAATGGCCTGCTCAATTTCTTCTATTTTTTCCTCTATTAGTTCTTCAGGACAACTTGCCTTGGGACAATCAATTTTAGAGCATCCAGGTGGGTCGCCACATTTAGAAGTACCACACTGGCATTCTTCTGTAAGTTTTTTCAAACCTTCGGTTAAATTTTTTAAGTCTTCTGAAGCCAATTCTGCTTCAATAGCAACCTCTTTGACATAATTTAATTTTTCCTCATCTATTGCATTCTCAATAATTTTTCCAACTGGAACCTGAAAATAAATAGGGGGTTCTCTTTCTGTTGGTGGTGGAATTTCAATTTCTGGAAAAACCACTTTTTTCAATTCTGAAAGATGAAAAAATGTTAGTTGTGGATTGATGAGAGTAATAATTAAAAAAGAAGAGAATAAAATGACAAGACCTAAAATTCCAGAAGAAATTGTCTCTCTTGCGTCTTTCATTGCCGGGACATTTCCCCCAGAAATTAAATATTTAACTCCACCAAAGATGGTAGAGCCTAAAGCAAGCAACCCGCCTATCATTAGAGAAAGATAAAAGAGATATTTTACGTAAAGAGATAGAGCTTTTTCTTTCTTAATTGTTCCTTCTTCAATTTCTCTAAAGAATTGTTGAGGAGTTTTAACCCCAGGAATTGGGGGATATTTGATTTCTAGAGCAAAGGCAAAATTTGCTGAAAATAAAAAAACCAAGAGAAATAAAATAAAGATTAAGGATTCTTCTTTAGTAATCATTTTTTTGGTAGTGCTGATACTGGGGTTGGGATTTTTTTCTTTTTTCTCATCCATAAGAATAGAATGTTTCCTGGAAGGACATCTCCAATTACTGGAATTTGATCGGCAATTAACCAGAGAGCTTGTTTCCAGGTCCCAAAAATAGCAGAAAGCGAGAAACCCTCAGTTATTGTTCTCCATCCCAAATAAAGGAAAATAGCAAAAAGATTTAAAATTAAAACGAGTATTATCCAAACACCCGTTAAATTAAAAAAAATCCCTACGAACTCAATAATATCAATCAAGCCAAAAAGGAGTGTAAATATTAACCAACCCGGATCTAAAGTTTGCTCTTCAAATTCATCTTCCATTTTAAGTTCCTTTTAACTTTTTTCTCGCCTCTCTAATTTTAACTACTTCTTCTGGAGCAGTGGTGATTATTTGATCTTCAGCATAAGAAGCTACAACCCTCAAGGCTATATGTTTTGTACCAGCAAAAAATATTCCTTCTCCTACCTGGGCTTCAAGCAATCTCAATTTTTCTTCTTCTGTTAAGTTAAAAGTCTTTTTTACGAAGTCGATAGCAGCAGGAGATTGTTTCATTAAAAGCCCTAAAGAAGAGTTGTCGATTATAGGTTTTCCATAATCTGATTTCATAAAATCAATTACATCTTGGGTTGCTGTTGTTAAACCCAACCAATATTTTCTTGCTCTTTTGGCTGTTCCATACAAAAAGGAGGCTCCATCTTCTGTTTGCATTAACCACCAGGCCTCATCCACCACTAAAATTCTCTTTTTTAACTCTGAAGTGATTGTTTTCCAGATATGTCTTAAAATTATATACATTGCTATTTGCCTCAATTCTTCTTCCATATTTCTTATCCCAAAGACTATCAGGTTTTTTTCCATCGAAACATTAGTTGGTTGATTGAAAAAGCCAGCATAAGTACCCTTGGTGAATTTTCTTACCCTTCTGACTAAAGATTCAGCTCCTTCCATAGTTTCCAAAACGTCTTCAAAATCTGACATTAAGGGATAGGGTAATTCTTTTCCCCAGAGTAAGTGATCAGAATCTGGTGTAATATCCTTTGCTGCATAGGTTTCTGTTAAAGCAGTGTCAATGATTGCATCTTCTTCAGCAGTTAGTCCTCCCAACATTATTCTTAATAAACCCACCAAGTTGATGATGTTTGATCTTAAAACATCTTCTGGTCTTTCGTCTTCTCTGACCTTTGGCAGATCAAAGGGATTGACGTGATGAGGTCCGGTTAAAGAGATATTAATAAATGAACCTCCTACTGCATCTGCTAAAAACTCATATTCGTTTTCAGGGTCAATAACCAGTACGTCAATTTTCTGCATTAAGGACCTTAAAATTTCTAATTTGATGGCGTATGACTTGCCGCTACCGGCTTTTCCGAATAAAACCGAATTATAGTTCTCCAAATTAAACCTGTCAAAGAGAACCAAAGAGTTATTATGCTGATTTATCCCATATAAAATTCCCTCATTGGAACTCAGATCAAAGGAAACAAAAGGAAAGATACTGGAGAGAGGCTCAGTATTCATAGCTGTATTAATAGCAAACAGGTCAAGGCCATAGGGGCCTGTGCAGAGGAAGCCATCTTTTTGTCGATACAAAGCAGGTTTTATGTAAACTAGCCTTGCTTCCAAGATTGATCTCAAAATAACCTCAACATCTTCTAATTCTTTTTCTGTCTCGCCATAAATTGTAAGATAAAGGCCAAAATCAAATACTCTTTCTCGGGCACTTATGAGTTTATCTCTTAGTTCTTCCAAGTTTCTGTAAGCTGCTTCTAATTGGGGATCTCTGATTAATCCTTTCTCTTCCCTTTCTCCAATTTCTGCCTGGACCTCTGTCACCCTCCTTCTTAATTGCCTTAAGATTTTCCCTGTTTCTAAAGGATGAATGAACAAGGCAATATCCATTGGGACATCGAGATTTATTATGGGAGAAAGCCAGGCTGTACTTAAGTATTGGGGATAAGAAAAGATAAAAAATGATCGAGTTAATCTTTCTCCCAACCTTAAATGACTTCTAGTTTCCTCTATTGCCGAAGGGGCAATAATGTCTCCTATTGAGATTTTCTCTTCTCTTAGAACTTCTGGAATTTTCTCTTTTTTTAAAAATGGTATTTTCATAATTTTGAAATTTCTCCTGTTATCTCAGGGGGAAACTCAGGATAGTATCCCACCTCTGCTTCCTTTGGATGATAGAGGGCCCAAAAGAGTTCAATGATTTCAGGAGTGGTTAAGGGCACAGCTTTTGATCCACATCTTCTTAATCCTAAAGCCACAAATTGCATTCTTTGCCAGAGCTGGGTTTTACATCTTTGAAAAAGCTCCTCGGTTAAGGTAGGAATCTTGGGTTTCTTGAAGATTCCTTCTTTGATAGAACCTTCTCCTTTGGCTTCCCAGATTGTATAGGGAACGATAACAAAAAAAGTCTTGTTCATTATTGCTCCTCCCTCAACTAAGTTCTCAACAAATTTTCTGTATTCTGTAGTTTGGATTTTCAAGAGTTCGTTTTCTTGGGCTATTTCAAGTTTTTTTAATTTTTCAATATAGCCTGTGATGTTTAATTTCCTTGATTGGATTAAAATTTCCAAGGAGAAATCTAAGGAATTCAAAAAGTTTTGAAATTGATAAATTATTGCCTTTTGTTCCTCGTCTGATTTTAAGGCAAAGTTTAAAGAAGAGACCATTAAAATGCCTCTCATTGCCTTGTTTTTTAAAATTATTACTCCTTCTCTGACTTGATCAATTTGTAAGAATTCTTGAGTTGTTTTAATCATTGTTACTTCTTTGTTTCAACTTCAATTGAGAGTCTCCTTAACCTGCTTCTCTCAACCACTCTCAAGGGAGGAATTTTCTCGACTATTTCTTCAGGCTCTTTTTTCTTAACTATTTTAGGCATCATTCTTTTCCTTTTCCAAAGATATTTTTTTGAAGAGATTAAGAAAGAGAGAAAATCCTGTAAAAGGGTGGTTAAAGATATTCCCCCGATTTTTAGAAAGGCAAAGGCAAAACCTATTGCCATTAAAATTATTGAAAGGAGAATGAAGAGAAGGAGACTCATTTTGGCAATTGTGAAATAGAGAAAAAAGCAGAGAGCAGCTGCTACAGCAACAAAAATAAACTGTTTAAAAGTTAGAAACCAGACAATTTTGGCTTCTCTCTTAATAAATAATGGTACTCTATACATAATTATTCT
>JAUWXI010000056.1 GCA_030616435.1 Candidatus Parcubacteria bacterium
GGAAAAATTTGAACCCTAATATTTCAGATGGTGATCCTTATTATGGTGAGTTGGGGACGAGAGCTGGAAAAATTAAGCCTCTTGATAAAAGCACAACAGCTACTCTTACAGCTCAAGTTTTAAATGAATTTTTAGAAAAAGTCCACCAAATTTTAAAAAACCATTCTCAAAATGAAAAGAGAAAAAAGCTGGGTTTACCAGCAGCTAATTACATTTTAGTCAGAGGTGCCTCTACTATTTTGAAATTGCCCTCTTTTAAAGAAAAATATGGATTAAAGAGTTGTTGTATTGCAGGTAAGTTTCTTTATCAACAAATTGGCAAAATTCTGGGAATGGATTTAGTAGAAGTGCCAGGAGCTACGGGTCTTCCTAATACAAATTTAAAAGGAAAATTTGAAGCAGCCAAGAAAGCTTTAAAAAATTACGATTTTGTTTTCTTACATATTAAAGCCACGGATTCTTTAGCTGAAGATGGAAATTTTTCTGGAAAAAAACAATTCATTGAGAAAATTGACCAGAATTTAAAATCCATTTTGGATTTAAAAGAAACCCTAATTGTAATCACTGCTGATCACTCCACTTGTTCTCTTAAAAAAAGGCACTGTAAAAGACCTTGCCCCATTTTAATTTATGGAAATGGCAAAGATTCAGTAAAGAGATTTTCAGAAAAAGCCTGCCAGCAAGGAAGTTTTGGCAAGATTGAACAATTGAATTTGATGGCCCAAATTTTAAAGTGAACTAGAGGATAACTAAGTTTGCCAATTTTCCTTAAATTTGCTATAAAGAAATATGATCAAGAAAAGTTTTAAGAATTTAATAATTGTGTTAGTTATCGTGACTACTGTTTTGGGTGGTACTGTTTTTCTTTTTCCTGATTTGGTTCAGAGAGGGAAAGGCTCATCCAAAGAAGAGGTTGCAGAAAAAGCTGTCGAATATATAAATGAGAATCTTTTACAAGAAGGAGTTACTATCTCTGTGGTAGATGTTGTCGAGGAAAGCGGCGTCTACAAGATGACTTTTAAAATAGGGGAGGAAGAATTTCCTTCCTATGTTACCCTTGATGGAAAGCTTTTGTTTCCCCAGGTCATTGATTTGGAGATGAAACCAATAGTACAAGAGGAACCTCAAGAGGAGGAGGCTACTATTGGCAATTTTCTAGTCAGTGCAGATGAGACTTGTAAAGAGAATGAAAAACCTCTTGTTTACTTCTTTGGTTCTGAAGGTTGCTCTCATTGTCAATGGCAACATCCTGTAATTAAGGAGGTGGCCGAAGACTTTAAAGATTACATATCTTTTCATGACAACATGGATTCAGAGGCTGATTTTGAAACATTCCAGAAATACAGTACAGGAGGGATACCCACTCTGGTTTTAGGCTGTAAATATTATCGAGAAGGTTCAGGAGAAGGATCAGGTAAAGAAGAAGAAAAAAAGACTCTGACTGCCTTAATCTGTAAGCTGACAGAAAATCAACCCACTGATATCTGTGATGCTGTTTTAGATTTGATTAATCAAATAGGCGGTTAGGTTTATGGTTAAATTATTTACCACACCAGTTTGTCCTTATTGCTCTACTTTAAAGCAGTTTTTAAAGAAACATAATATAGAATTTGAAGAGATTGATGTTTCTCAAGATAAAAAAGCCTTGGAAGAAATGATAAAAAAATCTGACCAGATGGGGGTACCAGTGATTGAAATCGATGGAAATATTGTGGTAGGTTTTGACAAAGAAAAAATTGCTGAACTTTTAAATATTAAAGATTAACTCCGTTGAAATTATGATTAAAATTGCTATCAATGGTTTCGGTCGTATAGGGCGTCCAACCTTAAAAAGGATTTTAAAAAATCATCCTGATTTAGATATTATAGCCATTAATGATTTGACAGATCCTGAAACCCTGGCCCATCTTTTAAAGTATGATTCTGTTTATGGAACCTATGAAAAAGAGGTTAAGGGAGGAAAAGATTTTCTTTTGGTTAATGGTAAAAAG
>JAUWXI010000046.1 GCA_030616435.1 Candidatus Parcubacteria bacterium
TATGTAATGGAAGCTTTAAAAGAACTCAATTTAAAAATCCCGGTTTTGAAGCTGGGCTTTTTTTATCCTTTACCAAAAGAGAAAATTAAAAGATTTTTAAATCCGCCCACTGGCAGACTGAAAAAAGTTTTAGTAGTTGAAGAACTTGAGTCATATTTAGAAAGAGAGATTACAAGATTTGCTAAAGATGTTAACCCAAAACTTCAAATTTTCGGGAAGAACATTTTGCCTGAGATTGGAGAATTAAAACCTGAATATGTAATTGAAGCTATTTCTCAACTCAGTGGGACTAAGCTTGCCTTTGATTTCAAAAAACATTTGGCAAAGTTCAAAAAAGTAAAAGCGAAAAAACATATTCCAAGATTGTGCCCCGGTTGCCCTTATTGGTTGGTATTTTCAGCTGTAAAAAGAGCTGTTGATCCCAAAAAAGTAATTTTTGGGGGAGAAATCGGTTGCTATATGTTAGCAGGCCTACCTCCTCATGAAATTCAGGACTATCTCTATTGTATGGGGTCTTCTGCTGGAATAGCTCATGGGATTAAAAAAACAACTAAACAAAAATTAATTGCTTTTGTTGGTGATTCTTCTTTTTTCCATGCTGGAATTTCAGCTTTAATTAATGTTGTTTACAACAAATCAAATCCTTTAATTATCATTTTGGATAACAGGACTACAGCAATGACTGGCCACCAACCTCATCCTGGAGTAGGTAAAACTGGAACAGGAGAGAAAGTAAAAGAAATAAAAATTGAAGATATTGTCAGGGCTTGTGGGGTAAAGAATTTAAAAGTGATTGATCCTGGGAATCAAGAAGAAATGGTGGATACAATTAAAAAGTTTTTGAAAAAAAATGAAGTTTCAGTAATTGTTGCTCGAAGAGCTTGTGTAAGATTGAAAACATAAAAGCATTAAAATGATTGATAAAAATCAAGAGTTCAATTTAGTTATAGCAGGAGTAGGAGGACAGGGATTGATTACCCTTCTTAAAATTATTTCTGAAGTAGCCTTATTTGAAAATTTCGACGTTAAAACATCAGAATTACACGGATTATCTCAGAGAGGGGGTTCAGTTGAAGTTCACGCTCGCTTTGGTAAAAAGATTTTCTCACCTTTGGTAAGGCAAGGAGGAGCAGATTTAATCATTACCTTAGATTTTCAAGAAGCTTTAAAGTCTTGTTATTATGCTTCAAAAGAGAGAACGGTTTTTTTAATAAATGATTTTTTAAGTCCTGTTTTAAAAGGTAAGGCAGTAAGAAAAGAAGGTATTTTAAAGAATTTGGAAAGTTTTTCTAAGGAGAAAATCTTGATTCCAGCTTCTGAGATTTGCAAAAAAGAGATTGGAAAAGAAGTTTTAGCTGGAGTTTTTTTCTTATCTTTTGCCTCCTTTAAGAATTTGATTCCTTTGAAACCTTCTTCAATCTTAAGAGCAATTGGAAAAATAGTTCCAAAAAAATATTTTGATATAAATAAAAAAGCCTTCAATTTAGCTCAATCAAAAAAATGAGAAAACATATTGTTTGTTTGGGAGGAGGAAATGCTATGCCAAAGGCAGTCCTGGCCGGATTGAAAAGTTATCCTTTAAGTATTTCTGCTATCTGTGCAATGTTAGATTCAGGAGGTTCTTCAGGAAGGTTGAGAAAAGATTATGACATTGTATCTCCTGGAGATATAAGAAGGGCTTTGGTTGCTTTAGCCCGTACTTCTCCTGTAATAGAGAAGCTTTTTACTTATAGTTTTGAAGTAGGGGAGTTATCCGGTCACAATTTTGCAAATCTTTTAATCACTGCTTTAGAATTAAGTACCAATGATTACGGAAAAGCTATTGACGAGCTGAGGAAAATTTTAAATGTCCCTCATCAAGTTTTGCCAGTGACTTTGGATAAATCCAATCTTTGTGCTGTGTTGGAGAACGGCAAAATTATTAAAGGGGAAATAAATATCGACCTTCCAAAACACGATGGGAACTTGAGGATTAAAAAGGTATATTTGGAACCTGAAGCCAGAGCTTTTCCTAAGGCTGTAGAAGCGATAAAAGAAGGAGATTTGGTTGTTATTGGGCCTGGTGATTTGTATTCTTCTTTAGCTCAAATTCTATTGGTGAAGGGGATTTCAGAAAGCATTCTAAAGACTAAGGCCAAAATTGTTTATCTTTGTAATTTAATGACAAAATATGGTGAAACCAATAATTTTTCTGTTCTAAACTTTACAAATGAGATAGAAAATTATTCGGGTGGGTCCTTAGATTATGTAATTTATAACGACTTTTTTCCAGAAAAAGAAAGAGTTGAAAATTACAAAAAGAGCCATCCTGAATTAATGGAGTTAGTGAAGGTAAACGAAAATTTACCCGAAGGAAAATTTATTGGTGAAAATTTGTTATATAACAAAGGTCCTATTGAGCATGACCCTGAAAAAGTAGCTAAAGTTTTAATGAATTTAATATGAAAGTTTC
>JAUWXI010000054.1 GCA_030616435.1 Candidatus Parcubacteria bacterium
ATTTATATTCGTAATTCGTATATTCGTAGTTAAAAATAATAAAGCGACCTTTTTTATGACTCTTAAGCCGCTCTACTTAATTGGGCCTTCGTTAATTTTTTGAAATTATTAAAGACTTACTTTAAGATACCTCGACTTATATGTCTAAAGTTAGAATAACCTTTTATCTTTAACAAGTCAAGTGTCAAGTAAATAGGATTGACATCTTTACTTTCTTAGTTAGAACATAATAATGAAAATCAAGGAAAGCAAAAATTTAATATACGACCGATTTCCCTTGCTGAAGAGGTACGAGGGCTACGATGCTGCTGAGCCGGGCAAATGTTTTCTGGAAAGTTTTAATCCAGTAGACGATAGAATAGAATTATATTTTAAAAACGGAAGAGAAGCAGTGATTCGGGCCAAAAATGCTGAAGGAGGACGAGAATTGGACTTAATTGAAAATAGATTGAAAGATTTTATTGATAAATCTTACGAAGAAATTTTAGATATGAATTTTTAATAAAAACTATTTTTAGAAAAATCTCAGAAGGGCTTTGAAGAGCCCTTTTGATTTTCAATGGAATTTGTTATACTTTAAAAAAATGTCTTTAACTAAAATTGTCGTCACCGTTGGTCCAGCTGTTGAAAAAACAGCTGCTCTTATTTCCCTCATCAAGGCGGGAGCGAGCATTTTCCGTTTTAATTTAAAACACAATACCCATCGCTGGCATAGTAGATGTATTCAAAAGACCAAGGAGGCCTCCCAGAGGACTGGGCAGCCGGTGGCTATTCTTTTAGATTTTCCCGAGTCCGGCCTTAAAAATTTAAAAAACTTATCGCTGGCTGCTAAGCATGAAGTTGATTTTCTGGCCCCTTCTTTTGTCCGCAGTAAAAAAGACATTGAGTTTTTGAAAACCCAGGCTAAAAAGTTTTCTTTGTCGGCCAAAATTTTAGCCAAAATAGAAACTAGTCAAGCTTTGGATAATTTTGAGGGAATTCTTAATTCGGCTGATGGAGTGATGGTGGCTCGAGGAGATCTGGGAACGAAGATTCCCTTTGAGCGGGTACCCTATTATCAAAAAAAGATTATCAAGCGCTGTGTTGAAGTAGGAAAACCGGTCATTGTTGCCACTCAGATGTTAGAATCAATGGTTGATAATCCCTTTCCCACCCGGGCAGAAGTTTCAGATGTAGCCAATGCCATACTTGATTATACCGATGCAGTGATGCTATCTGAGGAAACGGCCATCGGTAAATATTCTTCCAAAACCGTTTCAACGATGGAAAGAATTTGTCGCTTTTGGGAGCAAAAACGTTCGCCAGTTCAAGGTTTTAATTTTGAACTTAACCATCAGACAGCAGCTGTTTGTTATTCAGCCTATCAGCTTTGGATGAGTCCTTTTTGTCAGAAAGAAAATGTCAGGGCTTTTGTGGTGGTGACTAAAGTTGGTATGACTGCCCATATGGTCTCTCGGCTTCGGCCCAATCTGCCTATTTTAGTCCTGATGGAGGATAGAAAACTTAGAGACCGACTTTGTCTACTCTATGGAGCTATCCCCTTACTTTTTAAAGCCGGAAGAGGCGGTCTGTATAAAAAAAGAAGTGCTGCTGATATAGAAAAAATTTTAACTTATGTTAAAAAAAGTGGTTGTGTCAAAAAAGGAGAAAAGGTAATTATTCTCTATGCTGAAGATTGGGGAACACTTGGAAGAACAAATATTGTCAGAATCCAAGAAGTCCCCTAGAATACATATATTTTTCTTTTATGACTACTTTCATCTGGATACTCATTGCAACTATCTCGATTAGCCTGATCGCTTTTGTTGGAGCTTTAACTCTGTTTTTGAAAGAAAAAATATTGGATAAAATCCTTCTGCTTTTGGTTGCCTTTTCAGCCGGCGCCTTAATTGGGGGAGCATTCTTACATTTAATTCCCGAGGCAATCAATAAGGTTGGGGTAAAAGAAAGCTCCATTTTGGAAATTTTTTTATATTTAATATTTGGTTTTTGTATTTTCTTTATCCTAGAGCAATTTATCAGGTGGCATCATCACCATTCCACCCG